>JAQXRL010000256.1 GCA_029218505.1 Eubacteriales bacterium
GGAAGAAGAGCCAGCGTTGATCACCAGAATTTTCATCCGTTTCACTCCTATCATTTTCTCGGGAATCCGTTGCGCGTCTGCCGTTCGCGCCCGCAATTATTGGGCCTGGGCTGCGGTAATGGCGACGGTGGCCACGATGTCATCCACGGAACAGCCGCGGGACAGATCGTTGCACGGCTTCGCAATGCCCTGCAAAATGGGGCCGTATGCTTCCGCCCCGGCCAGGCGCTGCACCAATTTATAGCCGATATTGCCCGCCTGAAGATCCGGGAACACCAGGGTGTTGGCCTTGCCGGCAACGTCGCTGCCGGGAGCCTTCAACTGTCCAACTTCCGGAACGATGGCCGCGTCCAGCTGCAATTCGCCGTCCAGCATCAGGTCGGGCGCCATTTCCTTCGCCATGGCGGTCGCCTGCTGCACCTTGGTTACGTTGTCATGCTTCGCGCTGCCCTTGGTGGAGAAGGAAAGCATTGCCACGCGCGGCTCAATTCCTGCCAAGCTGCGGGCGGAATCCGCCGCGCCCAGCGCGATATTCGCCAACGCTTCCGCGTCGGGATCAATATTCACGGCGCAATCCGCAAACACCATCACGCCGTCTTCGCCGTACTGTTTGTTGGGACATTCCATCAGGAAGCAGGAAGACACCGTCTTAATGCCGGGCTTGGATTTGATAATCTGCAGCGCAGGGCGCAGCATATCGCCGGTGGAATGAATGGCGCCGGACACCAAACCGTCCGCATCGCCCAATTTCACCATCATAACGCCGTAATACATGGGGTTCTTTACCAGCTTGGCCGCGTCTTCCTCGGTCATGCCCTTCGCCTTGCGCAGTTCATAGAGCGCCTTGGCGTATTCCTCGCATTTGGGGGATACCGCCGGATCAATAATCTCCGCGCCCTCCAGGCTCATGCCGTTGGCCGCAGCCTTCACTTTTTCCGGATTTCCCAGCAGCGTCAGCTTCGCCAATCCCTGGGCGATAATCTTCGCGGCCGCCTGCGCGTTTCTGGTTTCCTCGCCTTCCGGCAACACGATATGCTTTACGTTGGACTTCGCCTTTGCTTTGATTTTGTCGATCAATGCCATTGTAATTCCCTCCGTAAAATGGCCGCGCCAAGAGCGCGGATGTTTTATACTTTATTATATAGCATTTTTGCCGTGTTGAAAAGCGTATCTTGTTAAGGTTTGCCGTTTTTTCGTGGTGCCGTCCAATTTTTGTCCATTTGGCTCGCAGGCTTTTCCCGCAGGCGCATCAACTTTTCCCGGAAATCTGAATATATATTGATGACAAAAACTGCGTCCATGCCAGGCGCCGGGAGGACATCGCCTTGACCAACATTGAAAACCGCACCCTTACGCCCCGCAGCATCGTTCAAATCGATTTGAGCAGAATTTCACCCAGCCCATACCAGCCCCGGCGCGCGTTTTCCGAAGCTTCCATTCGCGAGCTGGCAGATTCCATTCGACAATACGGATTGCTGTCGCCGTTGCTGTTGCGGCGTGTCGATGCCGGCCGGTATGAGCTCATTGCAGGAGAGCGCCGTTATCGCGCCATGCAAATGCTGCATTTCACCCAGGCAGACGCCATTGTCCTGAGCGCGTTTGACGCAGACTGCGCGTTGATTTCCCTGGTGGAAAACCTTCAGCGCGAACAGCTGCATTTTTTGGAAGAAGCGGACGCCTGCCGCGCGCTGATGGAGGAACACGGCTTTACCCAGGAAGCCCTTTCCCGCTTGATTGGAAAGAGCGTTCCCGCAATTGCCAACAAGCTGCGGTTGCTCAAGCTGCCATCCTCCGTCCGGGAAATGCTCCCGTCTTCGGGATTGTCTGAGCGGCATGCCCGGGCGCTTCTGAAACTGGAGGACGAATCCATGGCCCTGAATACGGCGCGTTTGGCCGCGGAACAACGCATGTCTGTTCGCCAGTTAGAGGAATACATTGCCCGTTTGCTGTCCGGAACGAAAAAAAAACAGGCTGCACGCCTGCCATGCTTTCGGGACAACCGCTTCGTCATCAACGCCGTGTTGGATACCGTGCGGGAACTGAACCGCCTGGGCGTACATGCAAACGCCCGCGTGGAACCCCGCGACCAGGGCGTGGACGTCATCGTATCCATTCGCGGGCAGACGGCCCCTTCCCCCAACGCCGCCGAACCGTCGCCTTCCGATTACCGCAGCGCTTCGCAATGAAGGCGTTTCCCATCGCGCACATTGTCCGCGCGAAATCATCGACGGCATTGATCGCCAATGCATCCCGGGCATCCCCAGATGCCGCGCTATTCTTCTTGCGGGCTCCAAGCGCTTTCCGCAGCGGGAAAACACGGTCTTTGGGGCGCCGCATCAATGGATCCTCCAACGGAAAAAGCCGGCTCCTGACTCGTTTGTCAGTTGCCGGCAATCATGTTCCGAATGTCCGCGGCCGCCACTTTTTCATCCAGCCCTTCCGCCATGACCGTTAACACGCTCCCACGCAGCATTTGCACCGAAAGAATTCCGATCAGGGAATCCAGCCGCAAGACGCGTCCGCCATATACCAACGATACGCTGGCCTGATAATGGGACGCCCGATGCGCCAGCTTTGCCGCAATTTCCGGCGTCAGGCTGTCCGCCGCGCCAAATTTCGTCTCCAACCGTACCATCCTCTCACCTCCCCTCAAAGCTCAATCTCTTCGCCCTCCCGAAGCTTGCGGGCGATTTCCGAAATCCTGCGCAGCCGCAAATTGACGCCCGACTTTCCGATCGGCGGATCGGCCAATTCTCCCAGCCCTGCCAGCGACGTTGCGGCGTTGTTGACGCGCAATTCCGCAATTTCCCGAAGCGTCCTGGGCAGCTTCTCCAAACCAAGTTCCTGTTCGATGTATCGAATATCCAAAATCTGACGATCCGCCGTGTTCATCATGCGGTCAATGTTGGAATCGTCGCAATTGATCTGCCGGTTGATGCGGTTGCGCATCTCCTTTTCCACCCGCACGCTTTCCAATTCCAACGTGGATCTGCTGGCCCCCATCAACGTCAGCACGTCCGAGATTTCTTCCGCTTTTTTTAAGTATACCACATATTTCGCTTTTCTGCACGTCTTTTTTGCGAATATTTCAAAATAATTCAGCATTTCCATAACTTTATCCGCAAAAGCTTCTGTGGGCGCGTCGATTTCCAGGTGATAGCTCTTTTCCGGGTTCACCGCCACGCCTCCCAGCAGAAACGCACCGCGAACAAACGCCTTTTTGCAGCAGGTGTATTGCAGCAAAGCGTCCTCGGGCGTCTGCCGAACGCCAAACAACGCCTTTTCATCCAACAGCCGCAATTCCGACAACAGCGTATGGGCGCAGTCGTCCGGAAACACCAACTGGTATCGCGTGGCGCCCATGAGCTGCTCTGTGCGAAGGGTTCGTATCTGGCAGGATATCTGGAAAAACTGCTTCAGCAACGCATAATAATGGCGCGCCGTCGCGCCATCCGCAGTGGTCAGCGTTAACGAATACAGGCCCTTTCCCCGCCATGCAATGCCTCCGGAACACAATAGCGCCGCCGCCAATTCGCTTCGGGCGCAGCACAGATCCGCGCAGGTTTCCCGAGCCAGTTCTTCCCGGGCCTCGGACGCAAAGGACATCAGTCTTCCCCCAGAACACGTATTTCCGTTTCCAGTTCCACGCCATATTTGGCGCGCACGGTTTTGCGAATATGTACAATCAATTCCAACACGTCCCGCGCCGTAGCGCCGCCCACATTCACCACAAAACCGGCGTGCTTGACGCTAACCATGGCGCCGCCCAATTGCACGCCCTTCAGTCCTGCGTCTTCAATCAACGCGCCGGCAAAATACCCTTCCGGGCGCTTGAAGGTACTGCCGGCGCTGGGCAATTCCAAGGGCTGTTTTTCCCGGCGACGGGCGTTGAGTTCCCGCATGCGCATTCCAATGGCTTCCGGCGCGTCAGGCGTTAGCCGGAAGCGTGCCGACAGCACAATGCCGCCCCGTTTGAGGATTCTGGTGGTTCGATATCCCATTTGCATGTCTTCCCTGGAAAAATCCCGAACGGCGCCGTCCTCCAGCACGCTGGCACTCACCAGCGCATCCGACAGCTGGCCGCCATACGCGCCCGCATTCATGGCGACGCCGCCGCCCAACGTCCCGGGAATGCCGGAAGCAAACTCCAGTCCGGCCAATCCCGCCCGCTGCGCCACGGCGGACAGCTTGGCCAACGTGGCGCCCGCCTGGGCGAAGATTTCCTCGCCTTCCACAGAAACGCCGGAAAAGCGCTCCCCCAGCAGCAGCACCAGGCCGCGAATGCCGCCATCCCGCACCAGCAAATTGGAACCGTTTCCCACCACCGTAACCGGAACATCCTGTTCTTCCGCCAACTTCATCGCCAGCAACAGCTCTTCTTCCGAAGACGGCTGGGCCAGGAGATCCGCCGGTCCACCGATGCGAAAGGTCGTATGCCTGGCCATCGGCTCCGCTTCCAACAGCAGCATTCCCGGCAGATGTTTTTCAAAAATATGCTTCAGCGATTTCATATTCCCTCGCTAAAAATTGTAATAGATAAACGGATTATAGCTGCCCACCGCCACATAACACACGGCGACGGCGGTGCACAATCCCAACAACACCGCGCAGACGACATCCAGCGGCTTTTCCGGCACGTGCGCCCGCTTCAACAGCCATTCCTTCACCGGAAGGGACAGCACGCATCCCGCCAACAGGAACCATCCATATTCTCTGACGAAAACCGTTGCCACATTGTTCCAGAGATCGAATGCTCCAGCGCCAAACATTGCGGCATAATGCGCCCATGCCGTTGCAAAATCGTTGGTCTTGATCATCACCGATACGACGACGATCAGCAGCATTGCATATCCATGGCCGATCGCATGTTTTTCCATCCATTTTCCCACGCCGGTGAAGCGTTCAAAGATCAACAAGACAAAATATGTGCATCCCCACAGCACATATGTCCAGGCGGCGCCATGCCACAGTCCCGTCAGGAACCAGACCACAAAGATATTGAACACGATTCTGGGCTTGCTTACCCTGCTGCCGCCCAGCGGAAAATACAGGTAGTCCTGAAACCAGCTGCCCATGGATATATGCCACCGTTTCCAAAACCCGGTGATGGATTTGGACACCATGGGATAACGAAAGTTTTCCAGAAAATGGAAGCCGAACATTCGTCCCAGGCCGATGGCCATATCGGAATAGCCGGAGAAGTCATAATACGTCTGCAACACATGGGCAACCGCACCCATCCACGCGCCGCCGACGGAAGCGTATTCCGGCGCCAAGCCAAAAGCGGCATTTGCCAGCAACCCCAAATTGTTGGCCAGAATCACTTTTTTGCAAAGCCCCACCATAAACCTGCGCACGCCAGCGGTAAAGTCCTCCAGCGTTTCCCGGCGATCTTCTATTTCCTCCGCAACGGTTTGATACCGCACGATTGGGCCGGCAATCAGTTGGGGGAAAAACGCAATATACAACGCCACATTGAACAGGTTTTTCTGCACCTGCCCCTTTCCACGATGCACATCCAGCACATAACTCATCGCCTGAAACGTAAAAAACGATATGCCAATGGGCAACGCGATATGCGTCTGAGGCAGATTCAGATGAAACGCCCAATTCAAGTTTTCCAACACGAAGTTCAGATACTTAAACACGCCCAGCATGCCCAGATTGAACACACACATCAGCGTCAGCACAGGTTTTTCATTGGCGGAATTTCTCCGCGCCCGATCCACCCACAACCCGAATTGCCAGTTTACCACGATGGACGCCATCATCACAAATACGAAAACAGGTTCGCCCCATGCGTAAAACAGCAAGCTTGCCGCCGTAAGGAACAAGTTGCTGTATTTCCGGTTTTTCCGGATGATGTAATATCCCGCCAGAACACACGGCAAAAAGAAAAACAGAAAATCAATGTCCGAAAAAACCATTTGTCAACTTCTCTCTTTCGTTCCATCTCGCTTTGATGCATGCCTGCGTTTGGAAAAGCTTCGCTTTTCCGGAAGGGGCTTGGGTTCACTGGTGGCCAACATCGCCCGCAAAAACAGCAACATCACCGGGCCAAGCAGCATGCCTGCCACGCCGATAGCTCTCAGTCCCGCATACATTGCAACCATTGTCTCCAACGGATGCAGGCCCAATTGCCCGCTGACCACGCGCGGCTCCACAATCTGCCGAAGCACCACCACAATCCCATAAAGCGCCGCCGTGCCCAATCCGAAGGCGAATTCCCCCGTTGCAATCCCATACAGCGCCATAGGAATCAAGAACAGCCCTGCGCCCAGGATTGGCAGCACATCTACGACGCCAATGATGAATCCCAGCGCCAATCCATACTGCACGCGCATGATGGAAAACCCAATCATCAATTCCACAGACGTAATCATGGCCATGATCACCGCGGCGCGAATCTGTCCCAGCGCGGCTTTGAACACGGTACGCCGCATTTCCATGGCCTTTTCCTTCACCACATCGGGCATCCACCGATGCAAAAATGCGCTCAGCTTTTCCCGTTCCGCCAGGAAGTAAAACGTGCCCATCATCATCAGCACCACAAACAGGACGCCCCTGGGAACGGAGCGCGCCGTATCCCACGTCCAGGCCGCCAGCGACCCCGCCTTCGTCGCCGCCCAGGCTGCAATTCTGTCGTACAGCGTAGCGATATATTTGGTGGCGCTTTCCACCATTTCTTCGCCCAACAGATGTCTGCCACGTTCCGCCCATTCTTCCGACAGCGCGGATATTTCCCGAACCTTTTCAGGCAACACTGCGATCAGGCCGGGAATCTCATCCGCCAATCGCACGCCCAACAGCATCATCAGCGTTACCAGCGCCCCATAAAACAACGCCACTACCAACGCATCCGCAATCTTGCGCGGCAGTTTTCCGCGCGCCGCCAGCGCCTCCACCGCTTTTGTCGGCTTCAACAACAGCCAGGCCGCCAGCGCCGCAACCAGAAACGGCGCAAAAAAAGGCAGCAACAGCGCCGCAATCCATGCCGCTACAAAGGCGCCCGCCACAATCAATCCCCGCCTTGGCAAATCCTTCCACCGGCGATTGAACTGTTCCACATACTCTATGAAATATTCCATTCTCTTTCCTCAAAAGCTTTTTCTCCGAACCACCGGCACGCATGCGGTCATGGCCGCTCGCCGGTGTGAAATCGCTGTGCGAATCCAGTCCTATTATATCGCATCCGCCAACCTTTGGCAAGCAGGGAAACAAAATCGCGCGGCTTCGCCTTCCATCCAGTTTTCCCTTTCGGCCGCGGCGAAACAAAGCAGGAAACAGACGGACAGATCCTCCAGAAGGCATGTTCCGTTCGCTTTTGGGCAGCGGCATCTCAACGTTCCCGCATGGTGGATAGAAACGTCATCACCGCCCATTGAACGGAAGGAAGCGATTTTCTTCCGAAAAATTTGCGCCGCGGCCGCCGTACACGCTGCCGGCCACGATTGCAATGCGAAAGGGCTGCAATCCTCTCGCGCTTTCCGGCGGCTTTTCGAAAGCCCGAAGCCTCTGTTCGGGGATTCTTTCTGCATTCTATTCTGTCCTGTACAATCCTTCCAGTTCCCCATTCCCAGGAGAGCCGCATCCGCGAGATCACTCCATGTTTTTTTCTTCATGCCCGCCAGTTCCGCTGGGGGTGCGTCTATTCGGCGAACATGTCATAACCACGCGTCGAACGGATGGTTTGATCCAGCACGGTCAGGGCTGATCTCCTGTGGCCGCCCTCTTCAGAAGGCATCAATGTATCGCCAATCCCCTTTTCGTGAATTTCATCCGCCTTCTATTCCCGCCAGCGCAATATCCTGATCTTGTCATTGCCCGTGGAACCACATCTGCGATGTCGCCCCGTATCATTCTCTTTCATGACCGCCTGTCCCGCTGGAACGTACTTCTGTTCGGCAAACATAAAAACCGACTCCCCGAAAGTGCGTTTGCTTTCAGGGAGCCGACTTTCAGCGCAATGCCATC
>JAQXRL010000257.1 GCA_029218505.1 Eubacteriales bacterium
TTCTCCGCTGCCCACCGCGCCCATGGTTTCGCTGATGCGATGGATGGGTTTGATCAGCATGTGCGACAGCACCACCGTGAGAATTGCAAGTGCGAACAGCGCGAGCAGCAGCCCGATATACAAAATATCCAACAGCAGCTGGCTGGCGTCCAAACTGTAATTTGCATTCAGACAGGTTGTCAGTCGCCAGTCCGTGTGCGTAAGGCTGCGTTCTTCAAAATATTCGTCCACGGCATTGGACGAAGGTTCCTCCCGTGGAAAAAGGATTTCACCATCGGGATTTTGCAATGTGCTGCGGATATAATGATTGGTATCCAGCGATGAAAGAAGCTCCTCGATTTTGTCGGCGTATAGATAGATTTTCGCATATCCCCAGTGGATGCCCACCTGCTGATCGTCGCGCAGCAAGCGGCACAAGTATGGCTGTCCCTTCATGTTGCCGGAATTGTCGATCCCCCAGAAATACCGGCCGTTGTATTCCAAGGCGCGGGAGATCTCTGTTTGATACAATTTGCCCGTTCGTCCCCAGGAAAGCTGACGGTTGTCCATGGAAAAGATATTCATGGAAGAAATGTACGTGTTGTTTCCTGCAATGGTGTATAATGCGTTCCTTGCGTTTTCCTGCAAGGCAATCAGTTCCGGCTGCGGCGCGTTTTTCCAATCGCACGTCAGGTATTCCCGAATGGGTCTATTGGCAATCACCGACAAGGACGCGTCATACGCGGAATCAAACGCCTGGTTCAACAGAGATTCCAGGTTTTCCGCGTGAAAATAACAAAACTCCTGTCCCTGTTTGACCGCGTCCTCCTGCAGGGCCATGCTCATCCAGAAAAACAAAAGGCATAGAGGCAAAATACAGGTAATAATCGAAACCAGGATGATTTTCGCGCGAAGTTTCATGACGATCTTCCTTTTTGCACAAGATGGAAACCAGGCTTGACTTTGCCGATTTGTCACGAAAGAATTCACATGGCCGGTCATACGGCGCGGAGAATCCGGAAGGATGGTTTCAATATAGCACATTTTTTGCATGCTTGCAAGGCTCCGAAAATCCCTGGAATCGCGTTTCTTTGGATATTTAACAAGTTTTGGGATAAAAATTGCGATCGGCGTGATATTGCAAAAAAGAAACGCAAACATGAGGATAAAGAGCAAAAATCGAAGGATGGTATTTTGCATGTATTTGATATAATATAGACTTGCAAAACGCAAAGGGGGATGCGGCGTTGGAAATAAAACGTGTGGAAAAGAAAACGTTCGTTGAAAAACTGCGTCTGAATCGAAATTGGGACTTGTATTTGTTGTTGTTGCTGCCGGTGCTGTATTTTGCAATTTTCAAATATCAGCCGATGTATGGATTGATCATTGCGTTCAAAGATTTTTCTGCCCGCAAAGGCATTCTTGGCAGCCCTTGGGCGGGGTTTCGACATTTTGAAAGCTTTTTCAGTAGCTATTATTTTTTGCTTTTTTTGAAAAACACGCTGCTGATCAGCCTGTATAGCATTCTTTTAGGGTTTCCCATGCCGATTTTGTTGGCGCTTTCCATCAACGAAGTCGGCGTGCCCCGGCTGAAAAAGGCCATTCAGACCATCGTGTATATGCCGCACTTTCTGTCCATGATCGTTACATGTTCGCTGGTCATTCAATTTCTTTCGCCAACCACCGGCATTGTGAATAAGCTAATCGTTGCGTTTGGGGGAACGCCAAAGTATTTCATGACCATGGAAAGCGCATTCAAGCCGGTCTATGTCCTTTCGGAAGTTTGGAGCACCATGGGATGGAATGCGATCATTTATCTTGCGGCGCTTTCCGGCGTGGATGTGTCGCTGTACGAGGCAGCGGAAATTGATGGGGCAACCCGAATGCAGCGCATTATCTATATCAATCTGCCCAGCATCATGCCGACGATCATCATCACGCTGATTCTTCGTTCCGGAAGCGTCATGAACGTGGGATACGAAAAAATCCTGCTGCTGCAAAACGAATTGAACTACAATGCCAGCGAAGTGATCTCCACCTACGTGTACAACAAAGGAATTTTGCAGGCGCAGTATTCGTTCTCCACGGCGGTTGGCCTGTTTAACAACGTCATTAACTTTGCAATTCTAATGCTGGTCAACGGTTTGGCGAAAGCCGCCAAGCAGGACACGCTGTGGTGAGGAGGAAGCAAGATGATCGCACGCAAAAATTCCTTGTCCCGCGCCGTACGGCAATCCAGATCGGACCGAATCTTCCTGGCCTGCAACGCATTGTTTTTGCTGTTGATCCTGGTGGTGGTGATTTACCCTGTGTGGTATGCCTTTATCGCGTCGTTTTCCGATCCCTTGGCCGTTTCCCGGGGAGAACTGACGCTGCTGCCCATTGGTTTCGATCTTTCCGCGTATAAAAAGGTATTTCGGTATCAGCGCGTGATGACGGGCTATCGCAATACCATTGTGTATACGTTGACGGGCACGCTCGTCAACACCCTGATGGTCATCATCACCGCCTATCCCCTTTCCCGAAAGGATTTGTATGGGCGCAAGCTGCTGACAAAGCTATTTGTATTTACCATGTATTTTTCCGGGGGACTGATTCCCACGTATCTACTGGTGCGCAATATTGGCCTGTACAACAGCATGTGGGCGCTGATTTTGCCTTCCTGCATCAGCATGTACAACGTCATCATCATGCGTTCGTATTTCACCAATTCGTTGCCTTATGAGATTCAGGAAGCGGCAATGATCGATGGATGCGCCAATATTGAAATGCTGGTAAAAATCGTGCTTCCATTGTCCATGCCGGTCATTGCGGTCATCTTGCTGTATCACGCGGTGGGCTATTGGAACACATACTTCAGCGCGCTGATTTATCTTTCGGACGCGGACAAATATCCCCTGCAGATGGTCTTGCGGGATATCCTGATTTCCTCGCAGATTTCCGAATTCATGGATTCATCCGAAAGTTCGGAAAGCGTAATTCAACAGGCGTTGTTGGCCAACAGTCTGAAATATGCGCTGATTGTCGTTTCCAGCGTCCCGGTGATTGTGATTTACCCGCTGTTGCAAAAATATTTTGAAAAAGGCATCATGCTTGGGGCCGTGAAAGGATAGGATGCACGCGTCACGCGTGTACCAATATACAAAGAAAGGGAGAACGATCATGACCAAAAAGGCACTCATTCTGACTCTGGCGTTGGCATTTTTGCTGACATCCGGTGCGTTGGCGGTGGATTTTGATACCGCAAACGGCTACCCCGTGGTGAAAGAACCCGTCACCTTCAACATCCTTGCCCGGCAGCACATGTTCCATGTGGATTGGAGCGAAATGGATCTTTGGAAGGACTACGAGGAAATGACCGGCGTTCACGTTGAATGGACGTTGGTTCCCACAGAATCTTTTACGGAAAAGCGCAACCTGCTGATGGCGGCCAACGAACTGCCGGACGCCATCATGATTGCCGGACTG
>JAQXRL010000258.1 GCA_029218505.1 Eubacteriales bacterium
TCGGAAATGCCTTATTTTCAAGTCTTTTTCGGTATTTACTTCTGTACTTTTGACAGCAATACTACGCACTCCACATGTGCAGTCCAAGGGAACATATCCACTGGCTGTGCCCATACAAGGCGATAGCCGCCTTGGCTCAAAAGGCGAATGTCTCTGGCCAATGTGGCGGGATCACAGGAAATGTAGGCCAGACGGGGCAGGCTGCAAGCGATGACGGAATCGATCAGGGCCCGGTCGCAGCCTTTTCTGGGTGGATCTACGATGGCTGCGTCGAAATGTTCCCCAGAAGAAATCAAGCGCGGAATTTCACGCGCAGCATCTCCTAAGACGAAGCGCGCGCGATGCGCAAGTCCATTGCGGCGGGCGTTTGCGTTCGCGTCGTGAATGGCAGATGGCACGATTTCCACGCCGGTCACATGGGCATGGCTTGCCATTGCAAGAGAAATGGTTCCCGTACCGCAGTAGGCATCGAAAACTCGCGCTTCGCTGTGGTTTTCCGGCAGATCCAAGCCGGAAATTGCCAACGCGTATAGGCGCTCCGCTTGTTCGGGATTCACTTGAAAGAAAGACTGCGGGGAGACGGAAAATTCCAATCCCATGATGGTTTCCTGAAGGGTGCGACTGCCGGAAATCAGGCGGCATTCTCCATCCAGCGCATGCGTTGGCCTGGGCTTGAGGCGGCAATAATAAAAGGATTTCAGCGCTGGAAGCGCAGAAAACAGACGCTTTGACAAAACTTCCGCAGAACAAAGCGTAGGGGAGATGCCTGTGAGAATCAGCATCAGCTCTCCTTTGCGGTTTTCCCGGGTAACGAGTCCGCGGAGATCCTGCGCATTGGAAACGCAGGGAAGAAGGTCGGATATCAAACGCAGCGCTGCTACGCTGTTTTCCCGCTGCAAAAGGCAATCCGACAACGCCAGCACGGACTTGTCCGTCCCACGCGCGCCAACGATGGGATGACCATTTTTTATCGTGATGGCGTATTCCGCTTTGTTGCGATAGCGTTCCGGGTTTTCGCACTCCAAAACAGGCAGCACGTTGGGGCTTTCTATGCCGCCCAAGCGAACGAGAGCATCCCGAACGCGATCACGCTTCATGGATAACGAATATGCATAAGACATGTGGCGGGCGTTGCAACCGCCACATGTGGGATAATATGGACACGGCGAAGAACGACGGGCTTCTGAGGGCGCAAGAATCCGAACAAGTTCTCCCTCACAGTAACGTTCTGCACGGCGTTTTATTTCAACTTGGACGCGTTCCCCCGGCAGGGCGCCAGGCACAAATACGGCCATGCCGTTTTTTTGCCTGCCAACGCCCTGCATTTGAGAACCGACGCCGGTAATCAAAATCTCTTCCATGGATCAATGGGTCATTACGGCCATAACATTGATCAGCTTTTCCAATTCAAGATCCGCCACGTGGGCGCCATCCTGAACATTGGCCAAAGGAACGTCAATGACGGATTCGTTGTGCACGCCGACGGCCAACCCACCTTTGTCCTGCTTCAAAAGGTTCACCGCGTGGGCGCCCAGACGGCTGGCCAGAATGCGATCTCGCGCGGAAGGACTGCCGCCACGCTGAATATAGCCCAGCACGGTGGCGCGGGTTTCATGTCCGGACAATTCTTCAATGATTTGCGCGATTTGAGAAGAAGTGATATGGTGAACAGAGATTTCGTTGAGCTTGGGGTTGTCCGCGCAGATCTTGGCAATATCGCTGGTCAAAGAGGACAGCGCGCCTTCCGCAAACACGATGATCATGCTGCGCTTGCCGCGCATGACGCCCCATTTTACGCGTTCCGCAATGTCTTCCAAACTCCAGGGCAATTCCGGAATCATGAACAGTTCTGCGCCGCAGGCAAGCGCTGTGTGCGTGGCGATGTCGCCGCAGTTGCGCCCCATCACGGTGATCAAGCTGGCGCGTTCATGGGAATCGCTGGTTTCGCGAATGCGGTTGATGCATTCACAGGCGGTGTTTAAGGCGGTATCGAATCCGATGGTGTAGTCCGTGTAGGCAAGATCGTTGTCGATGGTGCCCGGCACGCCGATGGTGGGCATTCCCAGATTGTTGAGAGCCAGCGCGCCCTTATAGGTGCCGTCGCCCCCGATGCAAACCAGACCTTCGATGCCCAGCATGCGAAGATTGCTTACGGCTTGCTTTTGATATTTTTCTTCCATGAAATCCAGACAACGCGCGGTCATCAAAAATGTGCCGCCGCGGTGAATTTTGTCTGATACGCTGCGGGCGGTGAGCATTTCGAAATCGTCCCGTTCGTCTTTGCTGCGCATCAATACGCCGTTGTATCCGCGTTTGAAACCGACAACGGACATTTCATTTTGAATGGCTGTGCGAACCACAGCGCGAATTGCCGCGTTCATGCCCGGCGCGTCTCCGCCGGATGTAAGAACACCAATGCGTTTCATGAGATTATCCTCCTTGTGCTACAGACCGTTTTCTGACAAGAATTCCCTGGCTTCCCTGGCTTCAGACTCCAGAACCAGCAATTCAACGACGCCGTCCTGTGCGGCCAAGGTTCGATCTACGTTGCGGGTGCGCACCAGAAAGCCTTCGGCTTCCAGGGCAGTCTGTGCTGCTGCGGCACGCTTTGCACCGTGAACGACAGAGATTACTCGCCACAAAGTCTCATCTTCCGTACGCACGCCTTTCCCTCCCGTCATGAATGCGTTTCTGGCTTTACCACGCCCACCGGGAACTGCGAAATGCGCAGTCCCGTGCTGCCATAGGGGACCAGTTCAATGACCTGAGTGTTTTGTTCCGACAGCGCCGGCACCATGGGCACAGAGGCGCATACGGCGCCGTCCATCGGCCAATCCACCGGAGCAGCTTTTACCAATACCTTTGCGGCAGGCTCTCCTTTTCCGAAGGCCGCAGCTTTTTCCGGCGAAAACATCGCTTTCATGGGTTCATCCCGAACCAACGCCCAGTTCCACGCGCTTTCTGGTTCCACCATCCAATCCGGCGCAAAATCCTTGCCGCCCAGGTTGGTCCATTTTTCCTTGGGTTGGAATGCCATCAGCAACGGCCCCAGTTCTACTGCGCCGGATTGATGATACCATCGGGTCAGGCGCGGCGCGGTGGGCATTTCCAGCTTGATTTCGTCGCCAGAACGCCATTTGCGGCGCAGGCAAGTGGTTTCGCCGGAATGCACTTGCATAATTTCGCCATCCGGCAGATAGATCATCGGTTGGCGCGCCCAGAAGGGAATGCGCAGATACAGCGGAAATTCCATGTCTCGTTTTAGCGTGAGCTGTATTTTCACCGTCTGCGAAAATGGATACCCACCGGATACGCGGAGTTTTACCGGCGTGCCCATCAGACTGGTACGCACGGTGCAGGGCGCGTAACTGACTGCGGAAAGCCCGCAATCGCTGGTGGCATACCATAGAGAAGCCACAAATTTCGGCCAGCCCTGGTGATAGTTTGCCGTGCAGCAGCCAAAGTGCGGCGCAAAGCCATATATGTTGGCGTCGTCGCCGTTGTTATACCAGTCTCGCGGCGCTTTCGATACCAGCACCTGATTGGCCTGCTGGTCGTATTGATGGCAACGCATGTCCGGCGTGAACGCCGCAGGCAGGGCGTTATAGGCGATTTTCTCCAAAATATCCGGAAGTTCCTGGCCATAATCGCCCAGGCCGATGAGGGTTTCCAGGGTATACATGAGCTCCACCACTGCGCAGGTCTCCGTTCCCTGGGTGGGGCTGGCGCCGTTGATGTGTTCATCGCAGGTGAACATGCCGTTGGCTACGCCATGGTATTTCATGAGTTTCGACCAGCCGAATTTGAAACCGCCCTGTTCTTTGAAGCCGGATTTGAACAGATTGATAATGCCTGGCGTTTTCAGGCCCATGGCAAGATCCACGCCGTGGGTGTAATGGTATTTCGTGCGGAAATAAGGCCGGTGTTCGCCTTCCAGCGATTCGTCCTTTTCTTCGCCCAACGCCTCCTCCAAACGATTCCATTTCATTTCCCTTGCCATGGGCATGGTGTTGGAGAAGGTATGGAAGAAATTCGGCCAGTCCAAGGTTTGCATTTTCAACCTGCGGCAAAGCTCCAGCAAGTATTTTTGCCCCGTGATGTTGTACAGCCAGAGGGCGAGATGCATGTTTTCGCCACCGCGAGCTACCGCCCAATCCTTTAGAGGATGCGTGGAGAGGTTCTTGTATTGATATTTGAAAAATTTGTCCATCAGCACCAGCACGCGCTTATCGCCGCTTGCGGTAAAATACTGCATCAGGGCCTTTAACGCCACCATCAGGGGCCAGTAATCGGAATTCTTCTCCGGACCAAACCAGCCGTCTTCCCGCTGAGACGCCAGAATCCATTCGATATATCGCATGGCCAGCGCTTTGAGCTTTTCGTCGTTCAGGCCCCAGGCCAGGGGAACCAGGCCGTCCAGGTAATACGGCGCGCGTTCCCAACCGTCGCCATCGCCGCCAAGCCAGGCGCAGGAATCGCCCACGTCCGCCCACACGTCGTGCAACTGTCCGGAAAGCCCGTCTGCCTGGGTTCGCAATTGGTCATACAGCCAATCCTCGGGTTGAATGGAGCCCAGAGACAAGGGGGCCAAATGGTTGGGCGTTAGGGGAGCGCGATTGAAAATGGGTTTCATTCTTTGCACCTCGCCTGTTCAAAAATTCGGTATTCGCATTCGATTCTGCCGTTATAATAGCGCTGGCGACGAGTGGCCCGGCGGCCATATTCCCGCTCAAACCCCATGTCTGCGGAAAATGCGCACAATGTCCATCCGGGGTGCCGGGCTTGCAGCGCGCCCAACGCCCGGGCGACCGCATGGGCGGAGCGCACGTTGTCCAGACGTTCGCCATAGGGCGGGTTGGCGATGAACACGCCGGGTTCTCCGGGCAACTGGACGTCCCGCATATCCTTTACGGAAATTTCGATGCGGCCGCTGAGTCCGGCCTGCCGCAAATGTCTGCGGGCAAGTTCGACCGCTTCGGGATCAATGTCGGAACCGGCGACCCGCAAAGCGCGCTGAGCGCCTTCGTTGTATTTTGCCTGAGCTTCCCGGCGGATTTCTGCCAAAGCGGTAGTATTGACGCAAGGCCAGGTTTCCATGACAAAGGAACGGGTCAGTCCGGGAGCGCGGTTCAGGGCGATAAACGCGCCTTCGATCAAAATTGTGCCCGTGCCGCAGCATGGGTCGTACAGCCGCTGCCAGGGATGCCAGCCGCTTTTCAAAACCAGCGCGGCGGCCAGGGTTTCCCGGAGCGGAGCTTCGCCGTTCCAGGTGCGATATCCGCGCTTGGAGAGGGGTTCGCCCGAGGCGTCCAGACAAATGGTGACCAGATCGTTTCGGATGGAGGCGTCCACCTGGAACAGCGCGCCGGATTCGGAGAACCATTCTTCATGATAGGCGTCCTTCAAGCGCTCCACCATGGCTTTCTTGACGATTTTCTGAACGTCAGAGGGACTCATCAGCTGGGAGCGAACGCACTTTGCGCGAATGGGGAACCGGGCGTCTCGGGGAAGAATTTCTTCCCAGGGAATGGCGCGCACGCCTTGGAACAAATCCTCGTAACTTTTCGCGGGAAACTGGCCCATCACCAGCAAGATCCGGTCAGCGGTGCGCAGCCAGAGATTGGCGCGGAAGGCCGTCTCGAAACCGCCTTCAAAGCATGCGCCGCCAACGTCCATCACCCGAACGTTTTCCGCGCCCAGCCGTTTTAAGTCCTTGCCTGTCATGCCTTCCAAACCAAAGGCGGCGCTGGCAATCCATTTCATTTATTCGATATCTCCCATTCCGTCGAGCACCTTTTTCAGCGCGGAAAGCGCCTTGCGCTCGACTCGTGATACGGTCATTTGACTGATGTGCAGCCGCTGTGATGTTTCACGCTGGCTGAGGTTTTCAAAGAAACGCAAACGCACGACATCGCGCTCCCGCGGAGGCAAGGTGTTCATGGCGCGGCGAATGGTATCGTTGTTTTCAAAATTGGAAAAACCACGTTCTTCCACTCCGAGAAACGCGCTCAAAGGCGCCGCGTCGTCGTCGGTTTCGGGGCTGGCATCCAAAGATTGCATCTGCATTGCGCCTTTGATTTCCAATGCTTCCAACACGTCTTCCAGAGAGACATGCATGTTTTCCGCAAGTTCCTGGGCGGTGGGGGAACGCATCAGGGATGCAGTTAACGCTTCCCGGGCTTTTTCCAGGCGCGCCAAGCGTTCGGTTCCGTTGCGGGGAAGTCGAATGGTGCGGGAACGATCGCGAAAGTAGTTTTTTACCTCACCCACCATGGACGGAGTGACAAAACTGGAAAACTTTACGCCGTGTGCGGGATCATAACGTTCCGTAGCCTTGAATAGCGCCATGGAGGCCACCTGAAACAGATCATCATAATCGACGCCGCGACCAGAAAATTTCCGCGCGATGATTTTCGCAATATACAGCTGGGATTCAATCAGCTGATCGCGCAGGTCCGGATCGCGATTTCGATAATACTCCGCAGCCAGGCGTTCGGCGTTGGAAGCCGATTCCTGTGCTCTTTGCATTTCGACCTCCTAGTCCGCAAGCGCCAGGCGCATGCGAATCTCCCGTATCCATTTGCCGCAAACGTTTAAATCCACTTCATCTACCAGCGTTTCCAGAAGGCATTTGACAACATCCAGCTCCTGGGGATCCGCTGTTTGCTCATCCTCCATTTCCGGGCAACGATCTGCGCTGCGTGCGGAAACGGTCAAATGGTGCTTGCCGCGGCTAAAACTCAGATAGATACGCCCGGTGGCGCTCAGCTGATCCATCAGACAACTGCAAGCCTCTTCCACGGCCATCTTTGCATCGTCCAGTTTGTCTACGCCAATGGCGGAGCGAGCCAACACGCCCGCAGTGGTAAGACGAACCACCAATAGCATGGATTGATCTGCGGGAATGGTAAGTTCTACGATTCCCGTTTGGTATTGATTGCGCATGGTACTCATTCCTTCACCTAACTTCCCACCATGTATTATAAAACAGATCTGCCCTGGGAACAAGGGAGACGCGGTGTTTTTTTGGCTTCAGGCACAAGATTTAATCACGAATTATCCTTTCGGAAACATGGGGGTTCAGCCGCGCGCCTGGAAGACGCGCCTGATACAGGAAAATGGGTTCATGATATGCATTTGCCTTCGGCCATTGGAAGCCAAATGCGCGCCGGCAGGGGATGAAGCCTTTGAAACCGGCGCATGCGTTCCCGGCCGTTTTCCGGCCCGGGTGGCAAAATCCAGGAAAAGTCAGCCTCTTCGGGACAAAATCAGGCCCGGGAGACATATCCCGGACCTGTAAGCAAAATTTATTTTTCTTTTTTCAGGGGAAATTATTCTTCCGGCACCAGCAGACCGTATGCGCCGTCGTGTCTGCGATATAATACATTCAGGGTGTCGGTGTCTTCATTGCGGAACAGAAAGAAATCGTGCCCCAACAGTTCCATTTGCGCAATGGCATCCTCCACTTGCATGGGCTTGACCGGGAATTTCTTTACGCGTGCAACGTCATAATGCGCTTCTTCGTCGGGAACAAATTCCGGTTCGGAAGCAAAGGCATCGGTGCGCAGGCGCTTTTCCAGCTTGGTGCGATAGCGAACCATCTGCTTTTCAATCTTCTCCACCGCCTGGTCGATGGATTGATACATATCCGCGGAACATTCTTCTGCCCGAAGAATGACGCTGCCGGCGGCGATGGTCAATTCGCAAATATTGCGGTTTCCTTTTTGCTGCTTAAACCGAACCAGGGCTTCGGCGTCGTCCCGAAAATACTTGTCCAGCTTTCCCAGCTTTTTTTCAACGCGCTGACGCAGACTATCCGTGACTTCCATGCTTCTGCCTGTATAGGTAAACTTCATATTCTCCACTCCTTTGCGTGGTACTTGACGGCTTTCCTTGCCGCCATAAGTACATATTCTACACCCATGCGCGTTTTCCTGCCGACATGTAAAATTTATGTATTTTGCCGGAAAGAAATCCAGCCGGTGACATAGACGCGCCATTCTTTTGGAATACTACGTACAGAATTGCGGAAGGAAGGCGATCTTATGCAAAAATCCGGCGGCAGAGACCTTGTGTCACGGGTATTTTTGGCGATATGGGCGATGGTGGTCGTCGTGCTGATGATTTTGATGTTCGTTGCTCGCGGCGGAGATGAATTGCCGGGCGGAGACGCATCGCTGGTGCATGGTTGGGAGGCGACGGAGCATGCGTAAGGGGCAGGCGGTGCCGGTGTTCTGGATGGAATATCAGCGCAGACCCGGCGACCGGGAAACGCGGCATCCTGAAACAAAGAACGATCCTGGGAGGCGGGAAAGATGAGTCAGCGGGACAACCGCAAAGTGGTGGAATATCAAAAACTGGTATCGCAAATGACGCCAAACAGTCGCATGCTGCAAGGATGCGTCCGGGCGTTTTGGGTGGGAGGATTGATCTGCTGCCTGGGGCAGGCCATTACCATGTTGGGGGAATCGCTCAATCTCACGATTGCCACCACGCCCATGTTCACATCGTCGGTGCTGATCTTCTTGGGAACGACGCTTACGGGCATCGGCGTATATGACCGCATCGGAAAGTATGCCGGAGCAGGTTCCATTGTTCCGATTACGGGCTTTGCGAATTCTATTGCCGCGCCTGCCATTGAATTCCGGCGGGAAGGCTTGGTAATGGGCGTGGGCGCCAAACTGTTTCAACTTGCCGGACCGGTGTTGGTATATGGCATTTCATCCTCTGTGGTGGTGGGAATCTTCTATTGGATGATAAGGAAGTGGATTGTATGAGCAGGGTAGGACGGCAGACCTTTGTATACGACAATCCCGTGGAAATTGCCTCCCATGTATCCTATGTCGGGCCAAAGGAAGGAAAAGGGCCGTTGGCAAAGTGGTTTGACGTGGTGCTGGAAGACGATCTGATGGGCCAAAAAAGCTGGGAACTGGCGGAAAGCCATATGCTGACCCAATGCGTGGAACAGGCGGAGGCGGAAGCGGGCCTGGCCAAAGGTTCCGCGCAGGCATTTCTCAGCGGCGACCTGAACGACCAGATCATTGCCTCCTCCTTTGCCGCCAGGGCCATGCAATTGCCCTTTCTTGGGCTTTACGGCGCATGTTCTACGTTTGTACAGGCGCTGGTGGTGGGCGGCGCGCTGATCAGCGGCGGTTTCCTGGAAACCGCGCTGTGCGCCGCATCCAGCCATTTTTGTACGGCGGAGCGCCAGTTTCGATTTCCCTTGGAATTGGGAAACCAGCGTCCGCCCGCCGCGCATTGGACGACCACAGCGGCTGGCTGCGCGGCCATTCGCGCGGGGAAAAGCAAGGGAGGCTTGAGGCTGGAATGTGGAACCATTGGCAGAGTGGTGGATTTGAACATCACGGACGCCAACAACATGGGCGCGGCCATGGCGCCGGCGGTGTGCGATTGCATTGCCCGGCATTTGGAGGACACGGGACGCGCGCCGGAGGATTACGATATCATCGCCACGGGCGACTTGGGCTGGGTGGGCAGGAACATTTTGATGGAACTGTTTCACCGCAGGGGATTGAAGATGCCGGATGAAGTATTGGTGGATTGCGGCGCGTCCATGTTTTACAAGGAGCAGGATGCCCATGCGGGAGGCAGCGGATGCGGCTGCATTGCGTCGGTGTCCTGCGGCATGATCATGAAGCGATTGGAGGCAGGGGAGTGGAACCGGGCGTTGATGGTGGGTTCCGGTGCGATGCTCAGTCCCACCAGTTCCATGCAGGCGCAGTCCATTCCCGGAATTGCGTATGCCGTTGCCGTAGGGAGGAATGAATAGAATGGAGGTTCTTTGGACGTTTGTGAAGGCCTTTGTGGTGGGCGGCCTGATTTGCGTCATCGGCGAGATTTTGATTCTCACCACAAAGCTGACCAGCGCCAGAATTCTGGTGTTGTTTGTGGTATCGGGCGTGGTGCTGACCGCGCTGGGTCTGTATAAACCCGTTGTGGATTTTGCCGGCGCGGGCGCCACCGTTCCCTTAACAGGTTTTGGATATTCCCTGGCCATGGGCGCTTTTGAAGCCGTGAATGAAAACGGGTTGATTGGCGCGTTTTACGGCGGCGTGACCAATACGGCGGCCGGAATTACTGCGGCTGTGCTGTTTGGACTGCTGAACGCGCTGTTGTTCAAGCCGCATGCAAAGCCCTAAACCGTCAAAGCGGGAACGGACAAAATCTCCGTTCCCGCAAAATTATGCCTGCATGGAGGATTGCGCGTCGCGCTGATAACTGGACGGCGTCATTCCGGTAAATTGCTTGAAGGTTTTGATGAAATGAGAAATGTTTACATATCCGCATTCCCGGCAGGTGTCCGTGGTGGACATTCCCTGCTTCAGGAAAATGCATGCCTGTTCCATGCGCAGGCGCAACACATAATCCTTGTATCCGCAACCGACAGACGTGCGCACCAACCGGCTGAGATAACTGGATGTGATGTTGAATTCCGCGGAAATGCGATCCAGGCTCAGGTCGTTTTCCAAAAAATGATTGCGAATGTATTCCATGACCTTGTGAATGAGCTTTTCGTCTCCGGAAGATTCGCGATCCACGCGTTCGCAAATGAAGAAGATCAGGTCGCGAATTCCTTCCAGAATGGACTTCAGGTTTTGTCCGGTCATCACCACGCTGATTTGCCGGGAATAGATTTCGATGCCCATTTCCTGAGCGGCGCTGACCAGCATGTTCAGCAAATCGATCAGCACGCAGCGCTGGCGCATCAGGGATTCCGACGTGGTTTCAGATTCCTGGACATTCGCGTCCAGCAAACGAATCGCCTCTTCCGCATCGCCCATGCGGACGCATCCAAGAATGCGTTCAAAGCAGTGGCGCGTGGCGGCGAACGTCATGGCGGCGTTCTGTCCTTGCGCGAGACTGTCCCGGGCTTCCGCACGGGAGGCTGCCAGCTTGCGCGCGTCGGAATACAGGCTGCCGCATCCCATGCTGGCGCGGGTATTCTCCGCATCCAGCAAATCCTGAACCATTTCCATGGCGTCCAGAGGCCCGTTGTCAGGGCATTTTTCCAGGGAAAGAAGCAAGTCTACGTCGCCACGCTGGTTATCGGGACAGCAATAAAAGCGCATTTCCTCTGTGGAGAGATCCTCGATTTGATCCATAAGGGTTTGGATGAAGGGTGATGCCGGCTTTTCGCCGGGAATATGTACCACTGCCGCGCCCACATATCGGTTTTCAAAGGAGATGTCCATTTGGGAAAGCATATCGCACAACACGTCGCTGTATTCGCCGCACAGCAGCAAGCGAAGCGTCTGTTCCCGCAAAAGACGCATTTGGCGGTTCAAGCGTTGACGGTGTTCTACGTCCGTCTCCAGCATGTTGTGCAGCTGGTATTCTATATCCATCAGCTCGTTGTTGATGGAAGTCTTTCCGCTTCCGCTTTGGCCGGTCTGCATTAACATGTCGATGCGCTGAATGGGCTTGGAATGCTGATGGGAGATGATTGCCGTGGCCGACAAAAGCAGCACGCAGAACAGCACCGCATAAATCAGCAGTTTTCGGTAGGAAAGCAGATCGCGCATGTACATGGAAACGTCCACGTATTTTTCCAGGGAAAGGCGGCCGTCTGAGGAGTCCATTTGCAGCAAACGGGTTCCCCGCGCGTGCGGCTCGGGCTCCTCTTGCCGGAAAAGCACCGTATCACCCGATCGAATCAGAAAACTGTCGGTTCCGCCAGAAACCAACTGGGCCCGTTCCTGGATTTGCGCCTGGGTCACACAGAAGCAAAGCACGGAATTTACGGAACTGCTGCGAATGCGCAGGGGAAAGCAAAACAGCATCATGCCGTTTTCGTCCAATGGCAAAATCGTTTGATGCGTCATTTCGCAAAGCGTTTCATACAGGGAGGCTGGTTCCGCCACGTTCAGGACGGCGTCCAAAAACAGAAAGACATCGTATGCGGCGCCGTTGCCGTTATTGCCATAATTGGAGGAATAATAGACTCTGCGCTCGCCTTGAAAAAGGAGAAAATACGTTTTGGAAAACATGTTGTTGGCGGAATACCGCACAAATTCCTGCAACATGGCAAATTCTGCGTAATTGCTGGACCGCAATTCCGCATAAGAATAGCCCAAGTCGTGACTGACGCCATAGGAGATTCGCTCCATCAGTCCAATTTGCGCTTCCAAGTCGCTTAAAACGGCTTCGGACTTTTGTACCTCGCCTGCATAGACGCGATTTCCGTATTCCGTAACAAAATAGTTAAACAGAGAGACGCCAATCATGGCACAGAACAGCAGCGCAATGCCGCAATGCGACATCAAGTATTGATAAAACACGCGCATGGAACGCATTTTCTTCTTCATGTGTCCTCCGCTCAAGGTTGTTTTTGGACAAAATGTGCGGAACGCCAAAACGCAACAATCCAGCATGTGCATAAAAAAGCGCATGCTGTAAAATTTCGGTGGTGGGAGGGCCGCCGAGGGGCGGCTCCTCCCTAGAGTGCGATTATTCCGCGTAAGCGGCCAGGTTCTCCAGATAGGTGGCATAGGCATCGGCATAGTAGCCAAGATATTCCTCTGCACCCAGGTCGCGCATTTCTTGCATGTAGGCGTCGAACTCGTCCAGAGAGCGGGCGCCGGTAATGAACTTCGCGGTTTCGCTTTCAATGTGGGTGGAAAGCAGGGATTCCAGCTCGATGAGCCGGTCGTTGGTGTCCTCATCGAAGAAATACAGGAAGTAGGAAATATCCACTTCGTTCAACTCCGTGTATTCCTGGTCAGCCGAGGTTCTCCAATAGAAGGAGGCATTGTTGGGATCCAATACCCATACGGTTTCAATGGGCCGCGGTTCCAGACCGGACATGCTCTGGCGATAGTTGTCTTCTTCTACAACGTAGCCCAGAGAACCCATGTTGAAGCCGGCAACTTCCTGGCGCAGATATTCCACGGCGCCGGTCCACTTATCGGGATAGGTCTCGCGATCCACGTCCATACGGGAATAGTTTTCGTTTACGTTCCAGCCGCCCCAGCCGTCCAGCATCAGCGTTTCGTTGTTCTTGTGGGCGCCGACCCATGCGGCATGGGTGCCTTCGGTGGTCATCATCCAGTCAATCCAGCGCAGGCACAGTTCCGGATGCTCCGTCTTGGCGGAAACAACGCAGCCGCCGGCGTTCCAGAAGTTCCGCTTCACGGCAACGGGCTTGTCGTTGTTGGCGGAGGTCATGGCAGGAACGGATTCATACTGCTGGAAGAACGTGGGATCCGCGCTGTAGCCTTCGGTAGAGCCGCTGCCCAAGACGCCCAGACGCTTTTCGGCCGCTTCCGCCTGCAGGGTGATCAGGTCGTTGGTGAAGTAATCCTTTTCGATGATGCCATCGTTGTAGAACTGGTTCATCAGCTTCAGATAATCCAGGTATCCTTCGTCTGCGCCGGGCAGAACCACTTCGCCGGCCTTCAGGCAGATCTTATCCGCGGTGGCAACGGAAGTTTCGTAGCCCAGCGCCTTCAGAATCATTGCGCCCGCGTTTCCGTCTTCCCATGCGCCAGCCAGCGGGATAACATCGTCGCCCAGTTCCTTGAAGGCATACAGAACATCAATCATTTCCTCCAGGGTATGCGGCTTTTCGGAGAAGCCGGCTTCTTCCAACATGGTCATGTTGATGGAAGAGGTGGAGTACAGGGTGGGGTTGTTCGGGTTCATGATGTAGGGCACGGTATAAATCGCGCCGTCGGGCGTGGTGATTCCGGCCTTGATTTCGGGATATTCTTCAAACAGCGCGCACAGTTGGGGCGTGAGTTCCTCGCTCAGATAAGGTTCAATGTTCAGCAGCTGGCCTTCCAGCATGCCGTAATTGACCAGCTGCGTGGTGGTCAATGCTACGCCAACCATGATGTCCGGCAGATCGTCCGCCGCAAAGGACAGTGTAACATATTCGTCCTTGTTTGTCACCTGGATGATTTTGCAATTCAGGTTGAAAACTTCTTTCATCAGCGTCCAGAAGTACCGGGAATTGGGGTCTTCGCTGAAATCCGTGGTTACGACGATACCAAAGGACAGTTCTTCCTCAAAGCCTTCCTTTACGAAGGGGTAGTAGCTGTCCAAGTTCAGGTATTCGGGGTATTCGCTTTCCGCGAACGCGCCGAACGTGGTAAGGAGCATTACCAGACAGACCAGCAGACTCAGGATTTTTTTGGACATGGTTCCTCTCTCCTTTATGTTTTTCTTAACCCGGGAAAACATGTTTTCCCAGCATTAATTCATGGGATTATCCCTTTACCGCGCCAATCATGACGCCCTTGACGAAGAATTTCTGAACGAAGGGGTACAGGGCCAGCATGGGGAAGCTGGCAATGAAGATGACAGAATACTTCATGGATTCCGCCAGGTATGTCAGACGCAAGGCCTGTTCGAAAACGCCCTCATCTGCGGAACTGGCATCGATGTTTTTGTAGGCGTTTTGCGCGGTGATCAGGATGTCGCGCAGCACCAGCTGCAGGGGATACAGCTTCTGATCCCGGATATACAACAGCGCGGAATAATAACTGTTCCAGGAAGCGGAAGCGCAAAACAGCGCGATGACCGCCGTGATGGAACCCGCCAAAGGCAACGCGATGCGGAAAAAGCATTGGAAATCCGTTGCGCCGTCGATGCGCGCGGCTTCGTACAGCGCTTCCGGAATCGAGGTTTGAAAGTATGTTCGCGCCACCACCAGGTTGTAGCAACTGATGGCTGTACAGATCAGCGCCCACCGGGTGTTCAGCATGCCGAAAGAGCGATACATCAAATACGTGGGAACCATACCTCCGCCAAAGAACATGGTAATGAGAAAAAACCAATTGAAGAAGGTGCGGCCCGGCAGATCGCGCTTGGAAAGCACGTATGCCGCGGGAATCAGGATCGCCAAATTATAGATGACCACGCAGAAGGTATTGATGATGGAATTGGTATACCCTGACCACAACAGAGAATTTTTGAACACATAGGCGTAGGATTCCAGGGAAAAATTCTTGATCCATAGAAATACGCGGCCGTTTACCACTTCAAATGGATCTGAAAAGGACGCGATAATGACAAAATACAGGGGATAGATCATGACAAAGGCGATTGTAACCAACAAAACCGTGTTGATCATCCCGAAAACTCTGTCCGATGCATTCTCGCGGAAGGCGAGACTCTGTTTGCTTCTTGCAGACATATGGATTCCTCCCATTCAGGCGATGGATACGCCGGCGTTAGAAAATGCTGATCTTGGCCGTCTTGCGGGCGATTGTATTTACAATCACCAGAATGATGATGTTTACCACGTTGTTGAATAGTCCTACCGCCGTGGCAAAATCCAGGCGCGCATTTTCAATTCCCATTTCATATACATAGGTGGAAATGACGCGGGAAGCATCCAGGTTCAGGGGATTCTGCATCAGGTATATCTTTTCAAACCCTACCGACAGCACGGAACCCGTGCTCATAATCAACAGCGTAATAATGGTGGGAAGAATATGTGGCAAGTTTACATGCAGAATGATTTGCATGCGGTTTGCGCCATCGATTTTTGCGGCTTCAATCAAATCCAGGGACACTCCAGCCAACGCGGCAATGTAAATAATTGCATTCCAGCCCAGGTTTTGCCATACGCCGGACCATACGTATATCGTGGCAAAATACTTGGGGATGGCCAGAAAGTCCACGCGTTCGAAGCCCAATCGCGCCAGAATGTTGTTGAACAAACCATTGCTGCGCTGCATGAAGATTTGCAGCATCGACACAACCACCACGGTGGACATGAAATGCGGCGCATAGCTGACCATTTGAATGGTCTTTTTGAACCGCAGGTTGCGCACTTCGTTTAGCATTAAGGCGAAGATTACCGCGCAGGGGAACACTGCGATGGAATACAAGCTGATGGAAAGCGTGTTGCGCAAAATGTCACCAAAATTGACATAGGAAAACAGGCTTTTGAAATGCTTCAGCCCTACCCATTTGCTGCCCCAGATTCCGCGACTGTTTTTGTAGTTCTTGAACGCAATCTGAATGCCGTAAATGGGGTAATAATGGAACAACAGCGTTGTAACTACCGCCGGAAACAGCAGTACATATAATTGCCAGCGGGACAAAACGCGCCGCAGCCCACCCAAACGTCCGGAAACACGACGCACGCTTCCTTCTTTGAGATCACCCATCCGCATGTCGCTCAAGCGAAACACCACCCTAATATTTTGTTCGAACAACTGTCTGTTTGCCTTGTTTGCAAGGCGTATTATATAGCATGATTTGACGATATTCAATAGCGAAAATTATGGATCAAATTAACGTTATTGAACATGAGGCGCAGAATATCATGGAAAAAGCCCGCCAAGCGCGGATTGTGCATGGCGGGAGCGCTTTTTCAGCTGTTTACGACGCGGTCCACCACAAGTTGGCGGAACTCCGGGGAAAGGGTGACGAAATAGGCGGTGAAACCTGTGACGCGCACGACCAGATCCGGGAAACGCGCAGGATCTTCATTGGCCTGAAGCAGCGTGTCTTTGTCCAGAATGTTGATGTTCAAAAGAGTGCCGCCCATGGCAAAATGGGACTTGATGACCGCGCCGATCAGATCGATGGCATCTTCGCGGTTGGTAATGGTGGGGTTCAGTTCCAATTGGAAGGGAACTGTGTTGCCATAACCGCACTGAACCCGGGCAATCGCCTTGGCCATGGCGGTGAAGGCGCCGTCCTTGCGGAAACCGGGGTCAGGATTGCCTCCGTGTGAAATGGGCTTGTGCGCGTGCCTGCCGTTGGGCGTGGCGCCAACCGCTTTGCCCAGCATGACCGTGTTTGCCCAGGAGAAAATTCCGGGAATCATCAAACGGCCGCCCGGCGTGCGCTTGCTGTGCACTTTTTCCGCGAAATCCGCAGACAGCTTTTCCGCCCATTCGTCGCCGATGGAATTTCCATAACCGAAACGATGAATGGAATTCAGCATTTGGCGAATGCGCTCGCCTTCCACGCCTGCGAAGTCGGAATGCACTGCTTCGATGACTTGATCCCATGTGAGCAGGCCGTCCAGTTCAATGCGCTGCTGAAGCGCGGCGAAGGAATCCGCCACGGTGGCGAGACCGGAACCATCCACGCAGATGTTATAATACTCCATGCCCCCGTGAGACGCATCCAGGCCTTTTTCGATGGGGCCGTGGCTGAGCAGATTCAGCATTAGTTCCGGGGCGTTTTTGTATTGATTTTCCAAATGGAAATCAATGCCCTCTGCCACGCAGGCAATGGCGGCGTCCAAATGCTTGCGATACAACGCATACAGCCCCGCCACGGTGCGGTTTTCCTCCTGGGCGTATTCATCGAAAGCAACTTCGAACACCTTTGCAAAATTGATCTTGATCAGGTCGTTCAAAGTGTATTCCAGTCCGGGCAGACTCATCCAATGGCAGCCCACTGCGATGCGCTTCCGAGCCAGTTCGGCGGAATAACCGTTTTTCATAAAGCCGCTTACCAGCGCGCTGTCGCCGGAAAAGCGAGGGCATGCCTTCCGGTCTTCAAACAGGATTTCCAAGCCGCGGCGGAACAGCCGTTCATCCAGACCGTCATGGACACGGATGGTGAGGTTACAGGAGGTGCGGCAAAGGTGCGCCGCCTCCAGAATCAGGAAGGAAAGTTCGTTGGTCATATCCCGTCCGTTTTCGTCCGGGCCGGAAATCTGGTAATAATGAGGATCGTTGATCAGCAGGCAGGCCAGAATGAACGTGGCCTTTTCGGAATCCAGAATGCCCGCCTGGACATCGCGAAGGTAATAGGGCAGCAGGATTTCGTCCAGCTGACAGCCCGCGCCGGCACGGCAGTAGGTGCGTTCCGCCATGTTGTTCCAAGCCATCCACTGACAGGCTTCCCGGAAGGTGCGGGGCGGATTTTCCACAAGCCATTCATTGGCTTCCAGCATTTCTGCCAGGTTCTGCTTCAGGTCGGGATCGGTTTGTACGGCCAATTGCTCCCGAATGGTCTGCACCGTGTTGGAAATCCAGGCTTGAATGCCCAGCAAAACATCCTCTTCCGCTGTATAGAATTCCTGCTTGTCCGGATATTTTGCCGCGTATTTGCGCACTTTGGCCAGCAAACCGCCATAGCCCAATTCCAACCCGATGCGATAATCTCCGGCAAAATGGTGCATTTTGCCGATGCCGGGCATGATGCCGTATTTTTCGTGCAGGGGCTTCAGGTGTTCGTAATTGAACACCGGCGCCATTTCCATATTTTTGGCTGACACTGCGCTTTCAAAGGGACGCAATCGCTGCAAAATGAACATCCATCTGCCGGCAAGGGCGTCGCAGGGGTCTACATAGGTCGGGTGCGTTTCCATGATGTGGCGAAAGTTCTTTCCCCACAGCTTTGCGCCATAAAACGTGTGGTTTACAGGATCGTTGAATTCCACCCTTGGCTCAAAGCCTTCCGGGGCGGGAACGCTGCCATAATCATCTTCATCCATGTAGCCGTTTTTTGCCATTTTTTCCAGCGTTTGGCGTTCTTTCACGGCGCGAAGGTGATTCATTCTTTCCTGATAATTCATATTATTTCTCCTCGAATTGTTTTCCGGAAATGCGAACGGCTGCGCCGGCGGCGGATGCCGCCTTGGCCAGCGCCCGCATGTGTTCGGGTTCAGGGGGCTTCAACGCCATGGGGAGAACCTTTTCTCCCAGCAGAGCAGGTTTTTCGCACCCAAGGGGATGATAGGGCAACAGTTCATAATATGCCATGGAAGGCAGATGCCGAACCGCCCATGCGGCAATGGCGGAGATTTCCGTTGCAGTGTCGTTGAAGCCGGGGATTACCGGCGTGCGCAGGATGATGGGCTTGTGCATTTTGGACAGCAGGATCAGGTTTTCCAACACTGTGTCGTTGGACAAGCCGGTTGCCTGACGGTGTTTTTTGGCGTCCATGGCTTTGAGATCCGCCATGACGAGATCGGTCACCTGCATCACGGGATGGATGGCATTCCATGGCAGGGACAGATTGGTTTCAATGGCGGTGTGGACGCCTGCCTTTTGCAGAATCGACAGCACTTCCCGTGCAAATTCCGCCTGACACAAGACTTCTCCGCCGCTGAGCGTTACGCCGCCTCCGGAATTCTGGTAAAAGATGGCGTCTTCCAACAATAGCTGTGCCAGTGCTTCGGCCTCATATTCCTTCCCGACGACCTCCAGCGCGCCGGAAAAGCAAGCCTGAGCGCAGCGAAAGCATTCCAGACATGCGTTGCGGTTCAAAACGTGTTTTCCGGAACGCATTTCGTGGGCGCCTTGCGGACAGCCCGCGACGCAGGCGCCGCAGCCGATGCATCGGTCGGGCTCAAAGCGAAGCTGCTTGCGAAAGCGAATGCCTTCGGCGTTGTGACACCAGGGACAGTGCATGTTGCAGCCTTTGAAAAAGGCCGTGGTGCGAATGCCCGGGCCGTCAGCCGTGGAAAAGCGCTCCAGATCGAAGATGGTGCCCTTTGTCATGCTTGCCTCCCGCCTGCGCGCGCGTCGGATCGGTTTTCCGATCCGACGCAGCATTCCGTTACTTCTTCAGAATTTCCGCAAAGGTTACTTCGCGGCCCAGATCCGCAGACTTGTAAAAAGCCTCGATTGCGGCGCTGATGTTCAAAATTTCCTCCCGCTTGATCAGGGCCTCGTTTTCGCCCCGCAAAGCCCCCAGAATGTTGTCAAACAGATGGAAGTGGCCCGAGAAGGCTTCCTTCTTGTAGGGGTTTTCATCCACAACGCGCAGTTGATCGTCGGAAAGGAAGTTGTTGTGGGTGGTGTACAGCGTCATGGAAGGAATGGCCAGACCGGCCTTGGAGCCGGCAAAGCGAATGTCGAACTGTTCCGGCTGGTTGATGGCCCAGGCAACCTTGAACTGGCATGTGAAGTTGTTTTCAAAGCGCAGCGTGCCCGTGGCGAATTCCTCTACGGAAAATTCCTCTTCTTTATAAGGACGGGGCGAGAATGTGCCGGCATAAGCGCCGCTGTCTGCCAGGGTGGGCGGCACGTCGTTTTTCAAATGGGAAATCACGGCATATTTGCTGCCGCTGGCGGCAACAAAGCGCGGATTGCCCATCATCCAGTTCATGGCATCCAGAAAATGCACGCCGATATCGCAGAATGCGCCGCCGCCATTCTTTTCCGCCATATGGAACATGCCCCAGCGGGGAACGCCTCTGCGGCGAATGCGGTTGAATTCCGCAAAATACACGTCGCCCAGCGCGCCTTCCTCCAGCAAGCGCTTGGATTTCATGAAGTCATCCCGGAAACGCATGGACTGGTTGGCGAAGAGAATTTTGCCGGCCTTGTCGGCGGCGGCGTACATTTCCACCGCGTCCTGATAGGTAAGCGCAATGGGCTTTTCGCAGATGACGTGCGCTCCGGCGGCCAACGCTTTCAGCGTCATGGGCTTGTGGAAGTTGTTGGGCGTGCATACGGACACCAGATCCGGCTTTAATTCTTCCAACATGCGGTCGGCGTCGTCATAATAGCGATCCAGTCCCAGGCGCTTGGCCGTGAAATTGCCCGCTTCCGGGCGAATATCGCACACGCCGACAATTTCGAAATCTTCCGGAAGATGCTGATAGGAGGGAATGTGGGCGGAATTGGCAATCATGCCCGTCCCGATGATGCATACGCGAAATTTTTTGTTCATGAAAACTTCTCCTTTTTTCTTATGCTTGCAGATTGGCGTCTTCCATTTTCTTGGATTTTACACTGCGATACGCGGCGTCTACGCAGGCCACGGCGTCCAGGTTGACGGCATAGTCCAGCGTGGGATGCAATTCGCCGGTTTTTAGATAGTGCAGCACTTCGTTGGCCAGGTTTTCCCGGCCTTCCGGCATGGGATCGGCTTCCACCACCATGGTGGGCGTTTTTTGATGGCGCTGGGTGTACACGCTGACCTTGCCGGACAGGCGATCCGTGACAATGGTGCCCTTTTCCCCAAACAGTACCGGACCCGCGGGAACCTGACCGCTGGCAAAGGTGGCCCAGGTGCCTTCCAACAGCGCAATGGCGCCGGGATAGCAAATGGTCATGGCGGAGTAATCCTCCGTGTCGGCAAAATCGGTGAAGAAGGTTTCTTTTACGGCAAATGCTGCCTGAGGACGTTGTCCCAGGAACCAACGGGAGAGATTGCAGCCATAGCCCAGATAATCCGCCATGGCGCCGCCGCCCATTTCCGATTGATACCACCATTCCGCGTTCATTTCCTCATGGGTCATGTGCTGGCCATAGGAGAAGGGCCCCAGGGATTCCATGTTGCGATAATGGAACTTGATGACGCGCCCGATATGTCCTTCCTGCATCAGCCGGTATGCCGTGCGGAAGGAGGGATCCCAGGTGGTGGGCCAGTTGACGATGAGTTTCACGCCGTGTTCGTTCGCGGTGCGAACCATGTTCAGCGCGTCGGCATAGTTCAGCGCCATGGGCTTTTCCAGCACCACGTGGATGCCGTGAGAGAGAATTTCGCACACCACGGCGGGATGCAGGGCATTTTCACAGGTGACGATGATGATGTCCGGCTTCATGGCGATGACATCGTGGTAATCCTGGGAAAGGGTCATGCCGCAGCGGCTGGTGATATTTTCAATGTTGCGCTTGCGCGTTCCGCTTTCGCTGCTGATGGGCGCTACTTTCGGCGGCAGATCCGCGCATCCGACCCATTCGAAAACGTCCGGTTTGGCCAAAAAACTATCCACCATTTGCGTGATATGCATGTGGGCGAAGCCTACGACGCCCAGCCTGATTTTCTTATCCACGATCCGTATCCTCCTTTGAGAAAGTAGTGCTTAGCGGCAGAATACGCCCGGTTTTGATGCATTCCGGAATGACGTTCAGAATTTCCACGATGTGCCGGTGCCGGGCCATGCTCAGAACAGGATTTTTGTCCTGTTCGATGGCGTCAATCAAATCCTGCAGGCAGAAGGTATCGCAATAGAAGGTTTCCCGTTCCTGGCGGTCCCGAGGACGCATCCATCCGGTGATGCCCGTTTCCGGATGATCGTAATAGACCTCCAGATGCGGCCGGGCCTCGCCGGGATCGCTGACGAAGGAAATGGTGCCGTAGTCGCCATACACTTCCATGGTGGGAATGCGGGTGGCGCGCTGACAGAAGCCCGTATATACCTCGCCGATTGCGTCGTTTCCAAAATCCAGCGTGATGATGTAATTGTCCGGCAATTTGTCCGTCTGCATGATTTCGCCGTCGAACTTTCCAGTGCGAATCATACGCGTGGGCAGGGAACAGGCGGCCATGCAGCCCACGGCCTTTGCCGGGCCCATGATGTCCGTGACGTAGTGCAGACCATGCACGCCCATGTCGTACAGCGCGCCGGAGCCGGGTTCATAGAACCAACTGGGATTGACGTCCCGATATTGGAAATATTCCGGACCGCCGTGGGCAACCTGACAGCGAACGGTGGTTACTTTGCCGATGACGTTGTCCTGAATCAATTGACGGGCCTTGCGGTTGGAATGGCGCATGGCGTGTACGGGCGCGGCGTTCATCTTTACGCCCATCTTTTGCGCCAGGGCCATCTGCTGGCTGACTTCTTCCACAGAACCGCCTGCGGGTTTTTGAGAAAACACGTGTTTTCCCGCCGCCAGCGCTTTCATGTTGATTTCATGATGCGCGGGAATGGAAGCGGCGTCCATGAGAATGTCGAAATCGCATTTTGCCAGCAGTTCATCCACGCTGGAATACCACTGAGAGATGCCTGCCCGGCGGGCGTATTCTTCCGCGCGTTCCGGCAGAATGTCGCAGGTGGCGACCAGTTCCGCACCTTTTACCTTTCCGATGTCCGGAAGATACTGACCTCCGGCAAACGAACCGCAGCCGACAATGGCTACCTTCCATTTTTTCGCTGACATGATGTTTCCTCCTCTTATTATGTCTCGGATTCCAGACGATTCAGCGCCAGACGAAGCCGGCTCAGCAGCGCCTCGTTTACGGCATGGGTGTTCCCAACAGGCGCGTGTTCCACGCCGTACCATCCGTCATAGCCTGCGTCCCGGATGTTCCGCAGCCGGTTTTCCATGGATAGATCCGAAATGGCGCTGTCCACGCGAAAGTCCACGTGGCAATGCATGGCCATGGGCGCGAAAGCGCGTTCCGCGGCAAGCTGTTCTTCCGTCGAAACGTCCGCAGCCCAGCGCCCCAGATGCAGCAGCACGCCGTAGGCGGGGGATTGAATTTCCCGGCTGACCCGGAGCAACAGATCCGGATGCATGGAGGCGCCAAAATGGTTTTCCGGCCCGACCTTCATGCCGTGATCTTCGCCAAAGGCGCAAAATTCCCGGTATGTTTCCACAATGCGCTCTTCCTGTGCCGGCGTAAGGGTTTCCGTCCGCACGCCCCAATCGATGCGCACGCTCTTGGCGCCCAGTTTCGCGCCCAGGCGCAGCATATGCATGGCGTATTTTTTCGCCTCCGCCTGGTCGTCCACGTCGTCGCTGCATACGCAGCAGTTGTCGCAGTGCAGGTTTGGAAGTTCCAACTCCAATTCCTGCATCGTTCGGACGACTTTTTCAACGTATTCGTCGGGAATTTCCGAACGTTGGGCATGCCCGGGCAAGAAAGCGCTCCAGATTCCTGCGCCGCGAACATGATAGCGGCACGCCAGGGATTCCAGCCAAGAAAATAAATTCATCTGCTGCTTGGACATTAGTTCCCAGAAGGAATAGCCTTCCATACTGACTTTCATCGTGGTTTTCTCCTATTCAAAATCAACGGCGGGGACATCGACGCGGCGATTTTGCTTTGCGGACTGCATGGCGGCGTCCAGCAGCGCCATCAGCTTCAGATTGAATTGCAGCGTAACGCTTTTGTGCAGGGGCGCTCCATCCAACACATGCCGGCGATACAGCGATACGATGTTGGGGTCGCATTCCGGCATTCCCGCCGGCACGGGCAGTTCGTTTCCGCAAATATCCATGGCGCGGATATCCTTTTCCGGCGTGCAGTACAAGACGCCTTCCTGGCAGCACAGCACGGGACCGGTGGGCAGCATCTTGTTGGGCATGGTCCATGTGCCTTCGATGACGGAGGTAGAGGCGGGATAATCCGCCACAAACGCCACGTTGTCCACGCCGTCGCAATACGGTGTGTTCAGATTGCGGCCGTCGGCGATGACGGAAATGGGCGCATCCTTTTGAAACCAGGTGCTGTACATGGCGCCATAGCAACCGATATCCAAAAACGCACCGCCGCCCATTTTTTCCTGATACCACCAGGTGGCGGCTCGCTCCTCGTCGGTCATGGATTCGGCCGCGGCGTCCACGCCCCGGTGGCTGGCTCCCACGCCAAGCGGGCCAGTGTGACCGTTGATATAGTACATTTTCAACAGCGGGCCGACCATGCCGGAACGGTAGGCTGCATCCAGCTTGCGAATGTAGGGACGCCAGCTGGTGGGCCAGTTGATCATGATTTCCACGTGATACTTGTCCCGCAGCGCGGCGATTTTCAACGCTTCCGCATAGCTTACCGCCATGGGCTTTTCCACGCACAGGTTGATCCCACGGCGGGCGACTTCTTCCGCCAGCGCAGGCTTGTTTGCGTTTTCACACAGCAAAAAGCAAATGTCCGGCTTGGTTTCGTCCAACATGGTGCGATAATCGTCATAGGGCGTCAGGTTGTGCTGTGCGGCGACGTTTTCCAGGTTCCATTCCCGGGTATAGCGCCGCTTGACCAGTTCCGGCGTTTCCGGACGGACGTCGGCGATGCCTACCAGGGTCACGCCGTCCTGTTCCAAAATGTACTGGCTGATTTCGTTGACGTGCATGTGGGCAAAGCCCAAGATGGCCGCGCGAATTTCCTGCATGAAAATCTACCTCCTGTGAGCATTGACGTGTACTGATTTTCACATGCGCTGTTTCCGAAAAGGAAGACAGGCATGCGATGATCTTGGAGATTTGGCTGTTTTTTTCCGCTTTTCAATGTATATTTTACCGCCGAAGGGCGGAACAGTAAATAAACAATATGTACAATATGGTGCACGATATTATCATTTCCGAGATGGGAGCGTATGGGGATGCTGAGTCGGGTGGAATATGCCATGCCGGCGCACATGCTGGAGGCATATCGAATTGAGCGCAAGACCGTATGGAACGCGGTGGATTATCGCCACATCCTGGTGTTGATGGTGAAGGGAACCTGTGAATTTCTTGTAGATGGAAAGCGTTATGCAGCCGAGGCGGGAGACGCGGTGTTTCTTCCTGCCGGCATACAGTATACGCGCCGTCCGCTGGAGGACCGTCCGGCTACGTTTTATTATCTGCATTTCGAAATGGCGGCGCCTCCCAGGGAGGAGATCGCGTCGGCATTGTTGGCGGAAGCGCGAAACTGGAATGGCGATCCTTTGGAGGAGAGCCCGGTAGCCGTGCCGCCGGCGCTGATTCTGCCTACGCTGACGCACATCGGGGACAAAATCGAGGAAACGGCCCGCAAGCTGCTGGACGCGCTATATGACGGCCGGACGCACGTGCGCATGTTGGCAGATATGTATTTGCATGCGCTGCTGATGCACATTACCAGTTGTGCATTGGAGCGGTTGCTGGCCAATGACAAAAATGCCGCGCAGGAGCGAATTCCCTTGAAATTGCGCAGCGCAATTGCCTATATTCACCGGAATTATACATCCCAAATTCGTCTTTCCGACATGTGCGCGGCCTGCGGAGTATCGCCGCAGCATTTGATCCGTCTGTTCAAGGCGGAAACCGGCATGACGCCTGTGCAGTATATCAACAATTATCGCGTTTCAAGGGCGCAAATGATGATCCGGGACAATCCGAATCTTTCCGTCAAGGAAATTTCTTATGAATTGGGTTTTGAAAACCCGCATTATTTCAGCAGACTGTTTACAAAGATTCTGGGGCAAACGCCGCAATCCATGCGCAGCAGGGTTGCTCAAATGGAATCCGACGATCGGTCGTGACTTCGGCAAGCGGATATGCCTGGCGGTTTGCAAGGCGGAGGCGATAGAATAAAATGACAAAATCCTTTTCGCATGCCGAAGCAGGACAGCGGCATGAAAGCGCTTGATGGGGAATCTTGCGCTGAACCGGTGCAGTAGAGTCTGGCTTTCGCGCGGCTGGTTCGTGAAAGAAAAATAACAGCGGGAGAGAGGCGGGCGGTGGTTCCGGCTCAGGTTGAGAGAAGATGGAAGAACCTGGGCCCGGAGAAAAGTGCGCAGCGGAGAAATCCCAATGCATACGAATGGCCGCGGTATGTCGTTGAGAGATTGTAGGGAGAAGGGCGAGAGGGTTTCCTGCGGCGGCATCCGAATGGACAGACAAGTTCCGCCCGCTGCACGATTTCAAAAATTTGCGGCATGGTTGCGTGCATTTCAAAAACATCTTTTCAGAGTGACGGCAAGCCTTTTGGAAAAAAGACGGTTTACAGAAAAATAAACGCGTCCGTTTTATTGCAGTCAGGGTAAGACAAGGAAGAGTCCTCCGTGGAACTTCTGATGACGAACCATTGGCACTGCACTGTGCCGGCGATTGCTCTTTTGGCCGCACGCTTTCCGGTGAAGGATAGGAATGAAGGATCCGCAGAAGCAACAAAATTTCAGAACCACATAAAAACCACACATTCATCGGATATAGTTAGAATATCAAAAGCAAAGAACATTTGGAGGGAGCAAAAATGCCAAATAAGTCCAGGAAGAAATCGTGCAGGCGATTGGCAGCAAAGGCCCCGCGGAAAAAGACAAACCTTCTCCCGATTTTTGCGGTTGCGGCAATCGTCATCTGCGCCGCTGTTGTGTTTTTGGCGAATGGAAACGAGGACTCAACCAAGAACGACGATATGGACCATGGGAACAGCGGAGTCGTTGCCATCGCCTCCGGCGAATCGCTGGTGATTCCCACGTCGGATATTACCACCGACGCCTCCTTCTATCTGGTAGACGTCAATGGCACCAATAAATTCGTCTGCAACTGGGATCACACGTTCGCTGCTTATCTTGCGAAAAAGCGTGCTGAGGGGAAACATTACAATGTTGCCGTTTCTCATGCAGTCAAAAAGCTGGTGCGTCTTATCTTCGCTCTCCAAAAATCTGGAAAAGCCTACCAAGCTGCGGCGTAACTGCTATTATCTTCGGAGCCTAAGCCAAAGTTTTGATGGATAAGGCAAAAGAAGGCAACTTAACGAATTTCCTGTTTCAACTCATCAAATATGGGCGCGCCGAAGAACTCTCCCAGCGTCATATCCAGACCATCACACAGTTTCTTAATTGCATTGATAGTGATTTCCTTTCGCCTGCCATCAAACATACTATACACCGTGGATGGCGTAATACCAGACAGGTTCGCCAGCTCATTCGCCCGCATATTTCGTTCCTTCAGAATTTCCATAAAGCGCGCAACAACTGCTTCTTTTACTGTCATACTATCATCTCCTATGGGGAAATGATAGAAAATTATACGCAACAGCGTACATGCACTTGCGTTGATTTGGATTTGAGAGTATAATTTAATAAACACAGGTGCGTAATAATAGATGGGGAGTTGTGGAATTTATGGGATACTTGATTGGATGGATTATTGGGATTATAATCAGTGGGCTTGTCTTTGGTTTTATTACTCAGCATGTTGCAGAAAGCAAAGGATATTCCGGCGGATTTGCATGGGGTTTCTGGCTTGGATTGATTGGATTACTTGTGGTAGGCTTCAGACCCAATATTAAATCCACTGAATCATCTTATGAACCTATGTATGGCGGCGCTCTCAGTTCTAAAGAGAATTCAAAGTCAAGGTGGACTTGCGTTTGTGGAACGGTCAATAGAGAAGGTTTGAATTATTGTCCTGTTTGCCGAAGAACGCGAGAAGAGTCTAAAAAAAGAGAAGATATAAGATGTCCTCATTGCGGTGCGATGAATAATTCTACAAGAAAAGTATGTGTACTGTGTGATAAACCTTTGGATGCTCCTGCCGCACCAATGCCGACATCGGCGGCTGAGATTCCTAAAGAAATGCCGACGCAGAACAAAACGTCCGAAAACACGGAGATTGAGTTGATTGAAAAACTGGCAAAACTCCATGAACAGGGGATTTTGACGGACGAAGAATTCAATCAGAAAAAATCTGATATTCTTGCAAAAATATGACATAATTAACCCGAAGCCGGCTCTATCCCAAAATCTGTGTAAACGAACAAGCTGGTGCAAAAATCAAAATGAAGTGAGGCGGCGAGCGGTTTATCTGATCGCTGCCTTGTGTGCATGGTAACATAAAATCCTGAGGCAGTCAAGGGCGGCGGCCATGCCGCCGTGCGTCAGCATTTACCCTTGACGACCGAAGGATTTTATGTTACTCGGGCCTACGATCTCCGTAATAGATTTCGAACTGGGCATGGATCGCGCTCCAGTCCATGCGCCGCCCTGTCCATTTTTTCGTAATATCCATCATCGCCAGATACAGCATTTTCAGATTCGCCGCGTTGCAGTTCCGGATCATTGGGCCGTCTGCCGTGCGAACAGGTATATCTATGTGCTTCTCGCCAGCAGTCTTCTTCAATACATTGTATAACCGCCTTCGTCAGTTCTTTGAACGTCAGTTTTTCGTGTTCCGGAAGTGAGCGCAGTTTGGCTGAATCGGGTGGAAGTTGAAGCACCTCTTTGAAGAACGTTGGCATTTTTCATTCGTCGCGCGCACTCCAAAGAATATCCTTTCTGCATGACGTTTCGCAGATTCTTTAAGGCCCCATCACAGACAGTAATGGCCACTCGGGGTTTTCATCCAGCATGTTGGTCATGAGTCGAACAAATCGCCTGTAGAATGCGGCGGCCGTTTCTGCACTTTCCGCATCGGCAAAGTATGCGCATTTGCTATTCAGCAATTCATCCGGAATGCGTGCTTCATCAAAGCGCGTCAATGCA
>JAQXRL010000259.1 GCA_029218505.1 Eubacteriales bacterium
CTGGAAAGAGGAGACGCCATTTTTTTTCACCGATGTAACGGGCGCGCAATATGCGTATCGGGTACAGTTGATCGAGATATTCAACCCGCAAGACGTTGAGGAAGTGCGGGACAGCGATTGGGCGCTAACATTATATACTTGCACGGTAGGAGGAAAACAGCGAGTTGTGCTTCGAGCGGAGGAAGATTCGGCAGAAAAAGCGTTTTTGAAGGAGCCGTAATCGCGAAATTTTTGCTTCGAAGAAATGAGAAGCACAGCAAGACAGTGGTTCTCCAAAAGCGCGCCGTCCATGCGGGGGCGGTTTCGGCCATGAGAACACGCTTTCGGCATCAAGGGAAACGGAAAGCAGGAATTGCGTTTTTCCCCGATGTGCCTGGAGCGACGGCGGCAGGAAGGCACGCACTTGTCCATGAACACATGGAGAATGCCGTGGATGCCCCCATCACTTCCTGCCGTCTGTTGCAGATAGATCACGGGAAGCCTCTTGCATCGATGGATGCGAAGGCTTCCCGTATTGTCTTTCGTGGCGTCCGCGTTCCTGGCAAGGTTCCGTCAGAAACCTGGAGCGACAGGCGTTCCGGCTGGCATGCGAAAAAATTTCAGGCCAGAAGGACAGGCTGCAAAAAAGCCAGATTGACAAAATCATGAAGGAGGAATATAATGACGGGGGCAATGGGAAAGACACATTCTGACAGTTTTTTGCGCTGAGTTATGGCGAAGAAGGAGAGAACGTTGTGAAAAAGAAAGTGCTGGTTTTGGGAGCGACAGGAACGATGGGGCATTATCTTACGTTGAAGCTCCTGGAAGACGATTGCCAGGTGGATGCGGTTTCCCTGGAAGACAAAACATCCGAAAATCCCAACTTGCGCTATCTCCAGGTGCGCAACGCGAAGGATCCGGCATTTGTGGCAGAAATTACGAAAAACCATTACGATGCGGTAGTGGATTTCATGATCTATGATACCGTTTCCTTCCGGGAGACGTTCCCGCATTATTTGAAAAATACCGCGCAATACGTGTACTTGTCCTCCTGCCGCGTGTTTGCAAACGAGGAAAGTCCCATTCGGGAAACCTCGCCCCGATTGCTGGATGTAAGCACGGATCGCCGGTTTCTGTTTTCGGATGACTACAGTCTGCATAAGGCGCGTGGCGAAAACGCGTTGCGGGCTTCGAAATTCCGCAATTGGACCATCATTCGGCCATCCACCACTTATGGACCCAGAACATGCCAGCTGTTGACCTTGGGGCGGCCGCAACTGGTGCGCCATATGCGCTCCGGCGAGCCGGTAAAATTGTTTGAAGCGGCGAAGGACATTCCTGCGTCGCTAACATGGGGCGGCGATGTAGCGGAGATGATCCGCCGGCTGCTGTTTCAGGAGAAGACGCTTTGCGAAGATTACAATGTCACGACTTCTGCCAGCCATACATGGGGCGAAATCGCAGAAATTTACCGCGAATTGTTCGGGCTGCGATATGAATGGGTGGATGAATTGCAATATCAGCGCTTTCGGGATCCGGCGTTTGATCCGGAGAACAGCGTTAGCGCCATCTGGCAATTGCGGTATGCGCGCATGTTCAATCGTGTATATGACAATCGCAAAATGCTGGCGGCCACGGGACTGCGACAGGAGGATTTCCTGACGCTGTATCAGGGCTTGAAGCGCGAAAAGCAGAACCTCCTGGAGGATTGATTCCATGGAAAAGATACGCATTGGGCAATTGGGCATTGGACACAATCACGGAGAGGGGAAGATGCTTGCATTCCGGAAGCATCCGGAACTGTTTGAAGTGGTCGGGTTTGCGGAAGAGGATGCCGCATGGCTGGAACGCCGCGGCAATTTGCCTTGTTACGCGGGCCTTCCGCGGTTGAGCGTGCCGGAGCTGCTGCGCCGCTGTGATGCCGTGGCGGTGGAAAGCGCCGTGCCGGAATTGACCCAATGGGCACAGATTTGCGTGGATGCCGGGAAACACATTCATTTGGACAAACCTGGCAGCGGCACGTTGGAGGAATTTGGCCGCATGCTGAATACAGCCAAGACGAAGCGTCTGGTGGTTCAGATGGGGTATATGTATCGCTATAATCCGGCAATTTTGCGGTTGATGGAACAAATCAAAGCCGGAGAGTTGGGCGAAATCTATTCCATTCATGCCGAAATGAGCACGTATCACAGTGCGGAATACAGGCGCTGGCTATCCGCATTTCAGGGTGGCATTCAATACATCCTGGGCAGCCATTTGGTGGATTTGATCGTGTATCTCCTGGGGGAACCCAAAAAGGTTACCAGCTTTTTAAAGCATACGCAATTTGAAAACGTGGATGTGGCGGACAACAATCTTTCCGTGCTGGAATATGAGAAGGCGCTGGCGAGGATTTTTGTCAGTTCCGTGGAGGTGAATGGTTGGGGCCGCCGGCAATTCGTCGTTTCCGGCAGCAAGGGCACGGTAAGCATTTTGCCCATGGAAAACCCCATTCAGATGACCTATTCGAGCATAGAATTTGCCGACAAGCCGTATGAGGACATAAAGCGGAGCATTCCCATTGCGGATATCCCCAAGGATTGCCGGTATGACGATATGGTTCGGGATTTTTACGCCTATGTCATGGGAACGAAAGAAAATCCATTTTCCTATGCGCATGATTATTCCGTGCAGAAAGTCCTGCTTGAGATGGTTTCCTGCGACGCGAAACCATAAACGTGCGTTTCTCACAGGCAGGTTGAGAAAGGGCGACAGGCTTCTTGCCGCCTGAACCGGAAGGGGAATTCCGGCGGGTTCATTTGGGAAAAAACCGATCGTGGAGCCGTTTTGCCCCCGAAACGGTCATTATTTCGAAAGCGAACGCAAAGAGGCGGCTGAACAAGGCGTTCAGCCGCCTTTGCTTGCCCCAAAAGACTTGACGGATGGGGAAGCAAGCTACCCCGCCACGGCCACTCTCTCCAGGTTTTTCCAGGGAAAAATCCGCGCCCGTGGCCGCCGTACACGCCACCGGCCACGATTGGAATTCGAGTGGCCTCAAGCCCTCTCGTGCGCTCCCAAAGGCCTTTGGGGAAAAGCTTGCGATCTCCGGGCGATTTCCTGACGGAATCGGCGTTTTCCAACGCCTGCGCCTGCGGGAAAATGCAAGTGGGCGGACACGCGGCCTGCAATGCTTCGGAATTTCCGGGCGGAAGACGG
>JAQXRL010000260.1 GCA_029218505.1 Eubacteriales bacterium
GCAAGCTGTTTGTCAACGCCAATTGCAAGCATCCCGAAGCCATCGTCCGCATGATCAATCTGCATTGCGCCGTGTCTCTGACGGGCAATGATGAATTGTATTGGAAATACGAATCTGCGAAAGACGGTACTATGTGGTACAAGTTCCTGCCTTGGGGAGGGAACCACCTGCAGTCCGCCATGAACGATATCTCCTATGCCAATGACATTCGCTCCAGTCAGGATGCGGGGGAAATTGTGGTTACTTTGCCCAATACCCGGCCGGTAGTGACCAAGATGTACGAAATGGCGGAAGGCGCACCCTGGTGGTATACCAAAATTGGCGGCCATAATGGCGCATACACCTATGATTACGATATGTACATGAGCGGCCGCATGCTTCCCGACGCGTTCAACACGCTGCCCACCGAAACCATGGAAATCCTGGGCGAAGTGGTGAACGACGCGCTGAATACCGCCATGCTGGAAGTCATTATGGGCGAGGACATCTCCGTATATGACGAGGCCGTGAAGAGCTGGTTTGCCAACGGCGGACAGACCATTACCGACGAAGTGAATGCGTGGTACGCCACGAAATAACAATCCCAAACGCGTTGGATTCGGGAAGCGTCCGCAATCGCGGACGCTTCCCGCCCAAATTGCCAAAAAGGAGAATGCAAATGAACAAACGACCCGCAAAATCCAGATTCATGATCCGCATGAGAAAGGATTGGCAGTTGCATTTGCTGCTGTTGCTTCCGCTGACAGTGTTGCTGATATACAATTATCTGCCCATGACGGGCATTGTCATGGCGTTTCAAAACTACAAGCCGGCCAAGGGCATTTGGGGCTCCACATGGGTGGGCCTGAAAAACTTCAGGCTGTTGTTCAGCATGCAGGGCTTTTTATACGCCATTCGAAACAGCTTTACCATCGCCATTGCCAAAATCGTGCTGAACGTGGCGGTTCCCGTTTCCTTCGCGCTGCTGTTAAACGAAATGCGCAACGCGCAAGTGAAAAAAACCGTGCAAACCATTGTATATATGCCCCATTTTATTTCGTGGGTTTTGATGGCGAGCATCGTGATTCGCCTTTTGTCGTATAACGGCGTGGTGAACAAGGCGCTGGAGTTTTTTGGCGGAGAAAAGCAAATCTTCCTGGCAAACAAAAAAATGTTTCAGCCCATTATCGTGATTACCGACGTGTGGAAAGAATTCGGATACGGCACCATTATCTATCTGGCGGCCATGGCCGGCGTGGACAGCGACCTGTACGAGGCGGCCGCCATTGACGGCGCGGGCTATTGGAAGCGCATGCTGCACGTGACGCTGCCGGCGATTTATCCAACCATTGTGCTGATGTCCACGCTGGCCCTGGGCCGCATTCTGGACGCCGGCTTTGACCAGATCTTCAATCTGTACAGTCCTGCCGTGTACGAAACGGCCGACATCATCGATACGTTTGTCTATCGCATGGCCTTTACCAACATGCAATACAGCATGTCCACGGCTGCCGGTCTGATGAAGAACGTAGTTTCCTGCGCGTTGATTCTCGTGTCCTATCGGCTTGCCTATCGTCTCACGGGCTATCGCATCTTCTGAGAACAAGGGAGGAATCCGGAGATGGATCGATATATGTCGCCCAGCAGAAGGGTGTTCGTTGTATGCAATTACGTGTTCTGCATCCTGGTGGGCCTGCTGTGTATCATGCCGGTTTTGCATGTGTTTTCCCTTTCACTCAGCGGAAAGGCGCAGATTATGGCGGGCAACGTGGGGTTTTGGCCCAAGGATTTTACGCTGGACAATTATCGTTACGTCATTAAGGACGCTCAGTTTTATACGGCGTTCGGCATTTCCGTGGTGCGCACGCTGCTGGCGCTGGTAATCGTGATGCTGCTGACCATTATGGCGGCGTATCCGTTGTCCATGCGGCAGGTGAATTTCCCGGCGCGCAGGGTTTATATCTGGCTGTTTGTCATCCCAATGCTGTTTAGCGGCGGTTTGATCCCGACATACATGATGGTTGTTCGCACAAAACTCATCAATACCATCTGGGCGCTGATTTTGCCTTGCGCGGTTCCCGTGTACAATGTCATCCTGCTGCAAAATTTTATGAAGGCGCTGCCGGATGCCATTGCCGAAGCCGCCTATATCGACGGCGCAGACCATATCACAACGCTGCGCAAGGTCATTTTGCCGCTTTGCCTGCCATCCCTGGCGACGCTTTCTCTGTTTGTTGCGGTTGGACACTGGAACGCCTGGTATGACGGCATGCTGTACATCAACGACAACATGAAATTCCCCCTGCAAACCTATCTGCGCACGGTCATCGTGCAGGTGAACATCGATCAGATTACCGATGTGAATACCTTGAGCCAGATGGTCGCCACCGTTGGCGCGGATTCGGCAAAGGTGTTCCTCGCCCTGGCGCCGATGCTGATGGTGTATCCTTTCGCGCAGAAATACTTTATTCACGGGATTGTGCAGGGCAGTGTAAAGGGATAACGGATTTCGGAAGCACAAAAAAAAGAATTCCTGCCGGCCCATTTGGGCTGGCAGGAAGTTGTGTTTTGTCCGCTATTTCGCGATGGCGTGGGCGAGGGCTTCCATATGCGCCTTGTCCGGCACGGCGTAGGAATGCGGCGGTCTGCCCAAGGCGGCCAGCTTGCTCTCTCCCATGGAATGATAGGGCAGCAATTCAACCTGCTCCGGGTCCCCGTTCTCCAGGAGAAACGCCCGGATGCGGGACATTTCCTCCGTGGTATCGTTGACGCCGGGCACCACCGGCACGCGCACCCATACGCGTTTGCCCATTTGCAAAAGCTTTGCCAGGTTGGACAGAATCAACTCGTTGCCCACGCCGGTGTATTTCCGGTGCCTGTCGGAATCCATCATCTTGACGTCGTAGAGAAACATGTCCGTGTAGGGCAGGATCTGCTCAAAGGCGGCGAAGGGCACGTTGCCGGCGGTGTCCACGGCCGTGTGAATCCGATTTTCATGGCAGGCGCGTAGAATGCCGGCCAAAAAATCCAGCTGCAACATGCATTCGCCGCCGGAAAAGGTGGCGCCGCCCGCGGACGTTTCGTAAAACAGCCGGTCCGCCATGATCTTTCGCAGCACCTCGTCCAGGGTATATTCCCTGCCGCACAGGCTTCGCGCGTCGTTGGGACAGTTGTCGGCACAAGCGCCGCACAGTTCGCAGGAGGACAGCGCGTGTGGGCACACCCGCGCGCAGCGTCCGCAGCGGGCGCATCGGTCGCGGTAATACAGGAGTTCCGGCGCGAAGGATTGGCTTTCCGGATTGTGACACCAGGCGCACCGCAGATTGCATCCCTTGAAGAAGACCGTGGTGCGAAGGCCCGGACCGTCCACCGTGGAAGCGCGCTGAATGTCAAAGATCATGGCGTTCATTTGGCAGCGCGCCTCCTTAATCGTAGAAATTCCGCGTCAGAACTTCTTTTTGCCATTCCGGCGAAAGACTGGTGAACCGGGCCGAGAATCCGCATACGCGCACGATCAGGTCCCGGTGATTTTCCGGGTGTGCCTGAGCGTCCAGCAACTCTTCTTTGGTGACGCAGTTCAGCTGCAGCGAACCCATGGCGGAATGCGCACAGGCGCGCAGAAAACCGGCGCAGTTGTCCAGCGTCATGCGGTTGGAGGGCAAAATGATGTTTACGACGTTGTTGCCGCCCATTTCGCTGCCGTCCAGCGCCGCAAGGCTATTGACCACGGAGGTGACGCTTTCGATTTTGTGTAGGCGGGATGGCGTCAATCCCTGGGAAAAGTATTCGCCGCTATGACGTCCGTCCGGCGTGGCCAGCGTCTTTTCCGCCCAGAAGCGGATTTCCGTATAGGTGAGATGCCCCAGCCGCACATGTCCGCCCGGCCAAAGGGTTTTCAGTTCCCTCAGCGCCTCATACAGATCCGTGTTGAACCGCCGCGCCAGTGCGCAGGATTCTTCGCTTTCGTCGCCCCAGCATGGGCAGCGAATTGCATCCCGGCGCATGTCCTCGCAATCCTCCCAATTTTTGCGCACGGCGGACAGCAATTCCTGCAGCGTGTACTTCTGCTGGTCGAAGCAAAGCGTTTTGATGGCCAGCAGCGAATCGACGATGTTGGGAAAGCCTACGCATGCGTAATGCTCGTCGTGATATTTGCATCCACCCGCCGTCAAGTCCTTGCGGCTTTCCAGACAGCCCGTCATGGAAGCGGAGGTCAGGGGCAGGGGATCGATTTGGCTCCAGATGGGCTTGCCCAGCAGCGTCATGCGATTGCGTTCCCGGAACAGAATGCGGCAGTTTTCCAACGTGATTCGATATACGTCCTCAAAACTCTGCGCGCCGTCCAGGGGCAGAAATTGCAGATGGCATTTCTCCATTTTGTCTTGGCGGTTGTGTACGGAAAACTCAAACGCCTTCAGCAGATTTACGTAATTGCCGTGGTCGTCCATGAGGTTTCCGTAGGGCATCATTCCCCAGCAGCCGGAGATGAGATAATCCCGGGCATCTTCCAGGCTGATGCCGGAGCGCACCAATGCCGGAATGCACGTGTCATCGTTTTGATACAGAATGGAAGAAGTGCCATGAATCACGTCTTCATCGGCAGCATCCAGGTATTCCTTGGGAGAATTGGCGGAGAAGCGAACCTTTCCTTTGGGGAAAATGATTTTTTGTTCACGGGTAGCCTTCAGGAACATGGCGGTCAGGTCGTTCCAAACCGGATTTCCTTCCGCGTCGCAACCGCCCAAGGTATAGGTGTTTTCCAATTCGTGATCGGCGTATCCCACCATCTTCATGTCGTGATCGTAATGGAGATCCCAGGTGAGCAGGAAGGCGCGAATCAATTCGTAGGCCTCTTCCTTGCTGAGCCGGCCTTCCGCCAAATCTTTTTGATAAAAGGGATACAATTCCACATCCGGGCGCCCGAAGGTGTTATACCCGACGCCTTCCAGCGCGCCGCAGACAGTTCGGATAAACGCCAACATGTTCAATGCTTCGTAAAAGCTGCGGGGCGCGTGCCAGGGCGTATGCGCGGCAGAATCCGCGATGCGCCGCAGATTGGCGATTTCTTCGGGATCCGTGGCTTCCCGCAGGCGTTCCGCGGCGGCTTTCGCAAATTTTTCCGAAATGCGCTTCAGGCACAACAGCCCTTCTGACGCGGCCTGTAGAAAATCCCGTTCTTCGTCTGTTTCGGCCAACGCCAGCTGCGCCTGGGCTTCGTCGTACATGCCCTTAAGGCCGCCCTGATAGATGGGTTTGCAGTTGAAGATGAAATGCTGGCGGGTATCGCAGTACGGACCGCAGATCAGATACAACAGTTCGCTGCCCTGTGCGCTGCGGATATCGTACAGCGCGGGGTCCTGATCGCGAAACAGGTGCTGATAGCGGTCATAGTTCCATCCGCCGGCGTGCAGATGTCCGTGGAAATCTCCACAGCCGTCGCACAGGGCGATCATGGTGCCCAATTCGTGATAAAAAGGCGACGTGTGAAACAATACCGGACGGCAATGTTCGGCAATGACGTCGTATTGCAGTGCTTTGCGCTGATATGCGTTCATGGTTGGGGTGACGCTTGCGTCCAGAATCGGAAATATTTTGTCCCGGAAGGCGTCGGCCATATCGTCTGCTTTGTGCCAGTAAAACTCGGTCAATTCCTGCCGGAAAGCCTGAAGATCCATGGTATCCCTCCTCGTTGTGGTCGCTGGGTTTATTGTATCGTGGGCGCCGGCAGTTGTAAATCGGAAGATCAAGCGAAATAGCACAATTCGGAAAGGAATATGGCGAGAGAAAGGAGCACGGTTATGCGTCATGTTCGGTTAAAGGAGATCACGCGCGTATATCGTTTTGGCATCAATGCGCGGCAATGGGAGCGCACAGCATCCACGGAGGATCATTTCATTGCGTACAAGCTCTATGGGCGCACGACGCATGAGAGCGGCGGAAAGGTTTTGAATTTTTCCAAAGACATGATCATGATTGCCAACCGTCAGGATCTTTACCGCGTGACGCAACATGAGTTTGCATCCGAGGGCAGGCGCGGAGGGTGCATCGCGATTCATTTTACCACCGAAGCGCCTTTTGACATGCATTTGGCGGTATATGATTGCGCGGAGTATCCTCAATTGAAAAGCGAGTTTTTTCGAATTCTGGATGCATGGAACCAATATCGGGCCGATGGCAACCTTGCGGCGGAATATGCATGTGTTTCCCATTTTTACGCGATTTTTTCCCAATTGACTGCGTTGATGGAAGGGAAAAAACGGCGGCCCGGGCAAAACCAGCGAATCGCCCTGGCGAAAGAATATCTGGACAGAAACTATGCCAACAGCGCGCTTTCCATTGCGGACGCTGCCGCCAGCGTGAACCTTAGCCAGCGCAGGCTGAATCAGTTGTTTTTGGAACAATACCGGGAAACGCCGGGAAGGTATTTGACGGCGGTGCGGATGCGCGCGGCGGCAGATTTGCTTCGTCAAAGCCAGCTTGCGGTTTCGGAAATCGCCGTTCTGGCAGGATATGCGGATGCCAGCTATTTTATCCGGGTGTTTCATCGGGAAATGGGGCTTTCGCCATCCGCATATCGAAAGGAATCCAAATAGAGCGCGGGAAGACGCTATTCAGGCTTGCGCGGATCCTGTTGCGTTGGCTCCTCATCCGCTTTCTTTGGCGGATCTGGATGGAATGCGCGGTTGTTGTTGCGGTACGCGGCCGGTGTAACGCCGATCTGCGCCTTGAAAACCTTGATGAAATGGGATACGTTGGTATACCCGACCCGAGCGCACAATTCGGCAATGGGAATATTCTCGGTCAGAATCAGGCGCTGTGCCTGTGTGATGCGCTTGCGCACCACATAATCTTTGAAGGCTTCGTTGGTGGCGGCTTTGAAGATACGGCTGATTTGGCTGGCAGACATGGAGAAATGATCGGCCAGCATGTCCAAACTCATGGCGTAATCCAGAAAGTGTTCGTCCACAAAGGATACAATGCGTTGAGCATAACTGCCTTCCTCCGCGTCCGCACGGTTTAAGCGCGCGTCGCAGATTTCCCACACAATTTCCGTCATGCCCTCCTGGAAACTTTCCACGTTGGTGGAAGTATACAGCCATCCCAGATGTTCCGGCCGCAAAGGCAGATTTAGCCGGTTGGAAGTTTGCACCAATTCGTTCAAAATTCTTGCGCAGAAATACAGCTGCAACGGAATCGAGGGCGTGCATCCTTGAATATATGCCATCAGATCGTCCAGCAGGCTTTGCGCGTTTTGCGAATCGCCTGTGCGCAAGGCGGCGTTCAACAAATCCAGTTTGGCGTTCTGCTCAGACAGCATGTCGCCGTAGATTTGAATGTCCTCGTAATACATAATGGAAGCGGTTCCCGCAGCATTTAACGCAGAGACGGCTTCCATAAAGCACAGGCGAAGCTGTTCAATCTGCGCTGCACAGGAACTGACGCCGCATATGACGGCCAGGTTTTCCTGGGCACAAGCGAACGCCAGGCGTTCCACCGCTTCCTTGCGCAGCGCGGGATCCGCGGTGTTGAACAGCACCGCGACCAAATCGCCGCGATCGGAAAGGGTTGCGTAACAGCAAAACGCGGAACAGGAAATTTCGCGTGCAATGCGAATCAACGAGTCTTCCGTCTGCGCGGTGCCCGATGCGGAAATGACGACGGAAACAAAATAGCATTCGTGGGGAAACAGAATGCCCAGTTCCTTGGCGACTGCGCTTTGAGGATCCTGTTCGCGCCCGGAGAGAATCAGCCGCAGCATTTGCCTGCGCAACATTTGCAATTGGTCGCTCAAACGTTGGGAATCCTTTTTGCGTTCCACTGCATACCGGTCCAGCGTCATTTCCAAGGCTTCCAATTCGTTCTGTGCGCCGGAGTTTGGTTCCCGAACGGTTTGCTTTTCATATACCCGCCGAATGGGACGGTAATTTCGGATGGCCACGATCACGCCCACGCCCAGCATTCCAAGGACCAGGGCGACCAGCAGGAGATTTTGCCGGGACTGTTGCAGCGCGTGATTGTACAGGCGAACGTTGTAGGGAGCCATGGAAAGCGAAAAGGGCTGCAGCGAAGAACGGGCGGAAAAGACGTTCTTTTCGTCTACATCGGTGGCAGAACCGACGTCCGCCAGCATCAAATCTTGATAATACACCTGAATTTTGCCGGGAAGTTCTCCTGCCACGCGCTCAAAGTCTGCCTGGTAAGCGCTGTTTTGCACCAGAAAGACCACTTTGGCCTGATCCTGTCCCGATTGTTCCCCCAGAATGCGCACGGGAAAACACCATAATTGTACTGATTTGGAAAAATCACCATCCTTCAAAATGCAAAAATCATCTATTCCCCGAAGCTCTTCCATCAGGGCGGCGGGATCTTTGCTGTCCAGGATGGTGCGCATGTAAATTTCCGCGGAATATTTTGCCGTTTCCGTATATACGGAATCCATGGCGTCGTAGATCAAAAACAGCCCGCTGTCCAGCAAGGTGCGGCCGCTGT
>JAQXRL010000261.1 GCA_029218505.1 Eubacteriales bacterium
TCTGCAATGTGCGGACCTTGCGTTTCCAAGATTTCCACATGCAAGCCGAACCCCTTCAGCACCTGGGCGATCAATTTGAAATGCACCGGCAGCATGTTTGGCGCAAGAATGGTGTAATCCTTCTTCATTTCCTTGGTGAAGGCGATGTATTCGCTCATTTTCCACGCTCCTTTTCCTCCAGCGCACCCAACAGACTGCGCAGGCGGATCTTCACCGCTCCCAGATTGCTGATTTCATCAATCTTGATCTGGGTATAGTATTTGTCTCCCGATTCCAGAATGGCGCGCACTTCGTCTGTGGTGATGGCATCCACGCCGCAGCCAAAGGAAACCAATTGCACCAGTTCTACGTCCGAATGCCTTGCGGCATATCGCGCCGCACGGTACAGCCGGGAATGATATGTCCATTGGTTGAGCACGCTTACCTGTTGCGGCGCGGCCAAATGACACACGCTGTCCTCGCTTACCACCACAAACCCCAAGGATACTGCCAGCTTGTCAATTCCATGGCAGATTTCCGGATCAATGTGGTAGGGCCTGCCTGCCAGGATCATGACGCGCTTGCCGTGCTCTCGGGCGTAATCCAACGCGCGTTCACCCTCCCGGCGAATCGCCAGCCTGTAGGCCTTGTACGCCGCCATACCATGCTTTACGGCATGCATGATCTCCCGCATGGAGATCCCGTACAGCCGCCCAAGACAGGCATGCAGTTCCCGTGCCAGTTCCGCAGCGCTGTCGATGTTCAGGTACGGGTACAGGAAACGCGTGTTCCGCAAGCTTTCCATGTTCCCGGACAGCAGTTCCGGATAATATGCCACCACGGGACAGTTGAAATGGTTGTCGCCGGATCTTTCATTCACATTCCGGGTAAGGCAGGGCGCAAAAATGGCGTCCACATTCTGTTCCAGCAACGATTCCACATGTCCATGCATGATCTTTGCGGGATAGCACACGGTATCCGAAGGAATTGAAAACTGGCCTTTTTCATAAGTTGCGCGGCTGGAAAGCCCGCTGACCACGACAGAGAACCCGAGCGCGGTGAGAATTCCGTGCCACAATGGGAGCAATTCATATATGCCCAGTGCCAGCGGAAGGCCGATCTTGCCCCGGTTGCCGGCGCCGGCGGGCAGGCCGGTGAGGTATTCCCGCTTAAATTGATACAGGTTGGGCGTGCTGTCGTCGGCATCCTGGACGCCCAAGCCGCGCTGACACTGATTTCCGGCGATAAATCTGCGGCCGCCTGCAAAGGTGTTTACCGTCAAATGGCAGTGATTGGCGCATCCGTTGCATACCGTTGCCTTGGAGGTATAGGAAAATTTCGCCAGATCCTCCGGCGGCAGAATGCCGGAATGTTCCATATCCATGACGCCCAGCGCCGCGCCAAAAGCGCCCATGAGGCCGGCAATGTCGGGGCGAACCACGTTCCGGCCAATTTCCAATTCGAACGCGCGCAGCACGGCATCGTTCAAAAACGTTCCGCCCTGTACCACAATGTTTTCGCCCAGTTCATCCGCATTGGCGCAACGGATCACCTTGTACAGTGCGTTTTTCACGACGCTGACGCTCAAACCGGCGGAAATATCTTCGATGGTAGCGCCTTCTTTTTGGGCTTGCTTTACGGAGGAATTCATGAAAACTGTGCATCGGCTGCCCAAATTTACCGGCGCTTTGCCGAAAAGACCCTTTTGCGCAAATTGTGCAATGGACAAGCCCATGGATTCTGCAAAAGTACCCAGAAAGGAACCGCAGCCGGAAGAACAGGCTTCGTTCAGCATGATGCTTTCAATGGCGCCGTTTCGGATGCCGAAGCATTTGATGTCCTGGCCGCCAATGTCCAAAATGAAGTTGACGTCCGGCATGTAATGCCGCGCCGCGCGGTAATGCGCCAACGTTTCCACGACGCCGCGGTCAACGCCAAAGGCGTTGCGGATCAGTTCCTCGCCATATCCTGTCACGGCGCTGCCGCAAATCTGAATGCGGGCGCCTGCCTGCGCATAGATTTTTTCCAATTCCCGGTGGACAATCTCCATGGGATTGCCGTGATTCAAGGTGTAACAGGAATACAGGATCTCCTTTTCCTGGGAAATCAGCACGAGCTTTGTGGTGGTGCTGCCGCAATCAATGCCCAAATATGCCTTGCCGGAATAGGACGCCATGTCCCGCGTGGGCACGGTGTCCCGCGCATGGCGGGAAACAAAGGACTGATATGCTTCCGGGGAATCAAACAGCGGCGGCAGCCGATCCGCGGAGCGCATGGATTTTGCGCATCGAATGGCGGAAATCAGGCCGTCTACGGTGTATTCTGCCGCATCTTCCTCCGCCAGCATGGCCGCGCCCATCGCCACCGCAAACCGTCCGTATTCCGGGAAGACGGCGTCCTCCCGGGAAAGATGCAGCACTTCGCAAAAGCGATCCCGCAGTCCTTGCAAAAAGTACAAAGGACCTCCCAAAAACAGCACTTTGCCCTGAATTTTCCGGCCCCGGGCAAGGCCGGCGATGGTTTGATTTACCACAGCCTGATAAATGCTGGCGGCAATATCCGCTTTGGTCGCGCCTTGGTTGATTAGCGGCTGTATATCGGATTTGGCAAACACGCCGCATCGGGACGCAATGGGATAAATACGCCGGTGCTTCAGACTCTCCTGATCCAGTTCGTCCACCGTCATGTCCAGCAACGTGGCCATTTGGTCGATAAACGCGCCGGTGCCGCCTGCGCAGGAACCGTTCATGCGTTCGTCCAAACCGCCGTCAAAAAAGATGATTTTTGCGTCTTCGCCGCCCAGTTCAATGACGCAGCTGGCATCGGGTTCCAGCTTTTTTACCACTTCGCCGGTGGCGAACACTTCCTGTGCAAAGCGAATGCCCACTGCCTGAGACAAGCCCAACCCGGCGGAACCGGAGATGACACACGCAAAACGGTTTTCTCCCACAATGTCCCGAATTTCTTCCAAAATTTCTGCGGTTTTTTGGCGAACGCGGGAATAATGGCGCTCATATTTTTCAAAACGCGTTTCTCCGCCTTGCTGCAACACCAGCTTTACCGTGGTGGAGCCCACATCTACGCCCAATGTCCATTTGTTCTTTTGTTCCATCATACGTTCGTTTCCCCTTCGCTCAAGGAAGCATATACTCGTTTCAGCAGATGCCGCAGCGTTTCGCGTTCTTCCGGTGAAAGAGCGTGCAACGCCCTTTCTTCCGTGTCCTGCTGATGAGACAACATTTTTCGAAAAAACGATGCTTCCTTCTTTCGCAAACATACGACCTTGATTCTGCGATTTTGCAAGTCCGTTTGAAACTCAATGAACCCTTTTGCGCCCAATCGCTTCAGAATGCCCACCACCGTAGGGTGGGACACGCCCAAATATTCTTCAATTTCCGGCTGTGTTGCGCGCCCGCCTTTGTGCCACAGCCACGCCAACACCCGGCTTTGGACAAACGTGACGTCCATGCTCTTCAGAAGCTGATTTGCGTCCCGCTCCAGTTTATCATGAATCAGCTTGATATACACGCAGGAATATTGAACGTCCATCATTGTCTTCAACCACTCTTTCGTAGCATGCTACGATTATACTCATTTTGTGGGCGCTGCGTCTATCAATGTTAGGTTAATCGTGATAACCGCCACAAATTGGCTGCAAATTGCCCTCCTGCAAAATTTGCAGGAGGGCGATTGCGCCGGGAACGATTCAACGCATGCATTTGGAACGCACGATTTGGAAAATATCCGCCGCTGCATGGGGATTGATGTTTTCCCGTTGACAGCGCAGCATTTCCTGGCGTTGATCCGAAGAATACAGCAATTCCAGGGCGTCCTGAACGAAGTCGCGGTTCTTTTTGCCGGTGCGGCACAAACCAAGCCGCTGAAAAAAAGCGGCGTTGTCCGTTTCCCAACCTGGAATCGGGTCGGTGTGCACCAGAGGAATGCCCTTTGCGGCAGCTTCCGTGGAACTAAGCCCGCCGGGCTTGGTAAACAAAATGTCCGCCGCATCCATGTATGTGTTCACCTGGTCGGTGTACGATACAGGCAAAACTTTCGTGAACCGGTATTTTTCCGCCAGGTCTTCGTATAGTTCCTGGTTGTTTCCCACCAGAACCACGGCGAGAAGATCCTCGGGGCCTGCGCGAAGCATGCGCGCCACCAGGGATTTTACCCGGCCAAAGCCCATGCTTCCTCCCATAAACAGGGCGATGGTTCCCTGTGTGGGCAATCCCAATTGTTCCCGCGCCGCCGTCCGGTCTGTTCGATGGGAAAACTTTTCCGAAATCGGGATGCCCGTGGGATAAATGCGATCAGCCGGCACGCCGTTTTCCACATATGCCCCGACCAGCAGCGGATGGGGGATAAAGTATCCGTCCATGCAGGTTTCCCCCACGTGGGGGGTGCTGTCGTAGTCTGTGGAAATGTAGTATAGCTGCGCGTCCAGGCGTCCGTGCTGACGGGCGTGGCTGACCGCCAGCGCCGGAAACACGTGCGTGCACAAGATGGTATCGAAGCCGCCCCGTTGCACATAGCGGCAAATCGCTCCGGAAAGCCCGGAGTTCAAATGATAGCACAGCGATTTTCCGCGCCTGTGACGACAGGCGACGCCATTTCCTACTTTGAATAACCATGGCGCGTGCAATGCGCTGTTCACATGCACGCTGCGGATCATATTCGACACCCGGCGGGAGCGAAAAGCCAGGGCGTCCTTCATTTCGCATTCTATTCCGGCAAGGTTCATTTGCTCCATGAGCGCGCGGCCGGCCGAATTGTGCCCGGAACCATTGTTGCTGGAAAGGACCAAAACTTTCATCTTTGCTGCCGCACCAGCCTTTCATACAATTCGTTCAGCCGCGGCCGATTGTATCGCTGAATCATGATGAAGGGAATATTCGACAGTCCGTACAGCAGCATGCCCGCGATGCTGCCCGGCGCTTGCATGGTCAGCAACATTACGGGACTGATTGCCAGCAAAACCCAATGCACAAACTCCGCCACGCATGTCTCTTGCACAAGGCGCAGCATATGCTGCGAAGAGCGAAGCGCGCCTACGCTTTTGGTATAACTTTTTTTGACAAATTTGCTCTTATCCGGCATCCATTCCTTCCAATGTTGAATGCCCAGCCGCAAATAGAGTTTTCCTCCATCTTCCCAGGAAAATGCACGATATGGAAATTTCTGTGGATTGAATTTTTCCCGATGCAACCGCTCGCCCAGAACATGCGCGAAAATTCCAATGATGATCACTGTCAGACAAAACCGTCCCGCCTGCATCCAAAACATGTTTTTTCTCCCGTCGCATCCTGTCTGCAATAGATTTTTTCGATATGTTTCCGGGCATTCCGGAAAAGGAGAGATGCTTGCTTCGGCGAAAAAGCGCCGAACCCACATTTCCCAGGAATTGTCAACACATCTTAGTGTAACGCTGCAAACGGCGTTTGTCAAGGGCGGCCATCCTGAATTCAGAGGCGGTTTTGCGCAAAATCCGTTGACTTTCCTTCATATTTATGCGATAATGAACATCGTCATGATAATCCGCAAAGACGGATTCTATGGTGGAATTCGTTTTCTTTTTGTGCAATGGAGGGAAACCATGGACTATGATGTAATTATCGTAGGCGCAGGACCGGCAGGGATTTTTACTGCGTTGGAGCTTTTGCGTTGCGGCAGCAAGGCGAGCATCTTGCTGATTGAAAAGGGCAAGCCTGTGGAAAAACGACATTGTCCCAAGGCGGAATTGGGGCGCTGCGTAAACTGCAAGCCTTCCTGCGCCATTACCACCGGCTTTTCCGGAGCGGGCGCGTTTTCTGACGGAAAGCTTAGCCTTTCCTGCGAAATTGGCGGAGAATTGCCTCAACTCATCGGAGACGGTTTGGCGCAGGATCTGATTGATTATACGGATAAGATCTATTTGGAATTTGGCGCAGATTCCCATGTGGAAGGAATTTATGAAGGCCCGGACATCAAAGAAATTCGCAAAAACGCCATCAAGGCGGGTTTGCAATTGGTGGATTGCCCAATTCGCCACCTTGGCACGGAAAAGGCCCAGAAGCTGTATCTGGACATTCAAAATTGGCTGCTTGCGCAGGGCGTTCATATGCTCTTTGGCGCGGAATGTGAAGATATTTTGCTGCAAGACGAGGTGTGCCGCGGCGTTGTCGTTCGCGAAGGCGGCGAAGTCCGGCAGTATACCGCGCCAAACGTGATCATCGCCACCGGGCGCAGAGGCGCCGACTGGCTGGAAAGATTGTGCGCGGAGCATAACATTGCCCATAAGCCCGGCACCGTAGATATCGGCGTTCGGGTTGAATGCCGGAATGAGGTTATGGAAAAGGTGAACCAGGTGCTTTATGAAGGCAAGCTCATTGGGTACCCCAAGCCCTGGAAAAACAAAGTGCGCACATTCTGCCAGAATCCGGGAGGCTTTGTCGCCCAGGAAAATTACGACAATGATTTGGCGGTTGTAAATGGCCATAGTTTTAAAAACACGAAGAGCGACAATACCAACCTGGCCATTTTGGTAAGCCATAATTTTACCGAGCCCTTTAACCAGCCCATTGCCTATGCGCAAAAGGTTGGGGAATTGACGAATATGTTGGGCGCAGGGCATATTCTGGTGCAGCGCTATGGCGACATCCTGGATGGAAAGCGCACTTGGCCCAAGGAATTGGCGCACAGCAATGTCAAGCCCACATTGAAGGATGCGGTCGCGGGAGATATCACCTCCGCGATGCCTTATCGCGCCATGGCCAACATCATTGAATTCATTCGCATGCTGGACGTGGTGGTGCCTGGCTTTGCCAGCACGGAAACATTGTTGTACAGTCCGGAACTGAAGTTTTATTCCAACAAAGTGCGCATGGATGAAAATCTCGACACCAATATTCGCGGTTTGCATTGCCTCGGGGACAGCAGCGGTTGGACCCGTGGCCTGATGATGGCCAGCTGCATGGGCGTGCTCATGGGCCGCAAACTGCGGGAAAGAAACGTTTGAATTTCCCAGCCGGCGGAAAGTCCGGCTTGTGGGGCTGGCAAATCTTTGCAATGCACACAAGCCGGTTTCCGCAGAAAACGCGAAAGTGTCCGGCGCGTTGCGGAAATTCAATTGACACCGTGAACAGGTTCTGGTATAATATGCTGTGCGGGTGTTCGTCCGGGTCACAAATGCGGGGCGTTGGTGGAATCGGCAGACACAAGGGACTTATGCCCAAATTGAGCACCGGAATGGGAAACCTTCCGAGTGAATGGCGGCTAAACGGAGAAAACCCCTCAGGGGCAACCCCGTGCGAAACGAATGCAGATTCGAAATGCGTAGAGACTATACACCGCCCTTCTAAGGTCATTGGCTATGAAGAAGATATAGTCCAGACTACAACGCAAAACGCGGCCATGGCAACATGGAGTAGCAGGAAAATCCCTCGGCATTTTGCCATATCGGTTCAAGTCCGATACGCCCCACCACCGCAAAGCCTTGAAAGCAGTGAGCTTTCCGGGCTTTTTCTTTGTTCGCCGAGCAGGAAAGAGAACCCCCTGTTCCACTGGGGGTGGAGAGAAGTTGCTTTCGCAAAAGACATGGAGCCACATGGTCGATGCGGCTCCATTAGGAAGAACAAGCTGTCGTAATTGTACAAGTATGAATAGAACGGAATTTGAATCTCCGAAAAGGAGATTTGCGAAGCAAAGCGTGTGGTGGATATCATCTCGATGCCCTCTTTCAAGGGCTGCCACAGGAGTGAAGCTCTGATAGGGCTTGGTCAAACCGCCCACTTGATTTTGCGATGCTTTCATCAATCGGCGAAACCCGAATCAACGATGCTGCATATCGCCTGTGACTTCATGACCATACGAGCCCAGAGTATCCATGTCTTTACGGTGTCCCGACATGGCTTTGAGGAGCGGCAGGGGGATATCGCCCTTTGCCGCAGACACCAACCTTGTGCAGGCGACGCCCCAAACCATGCTGGTTGCGATGCGTATCCCACATGCGGCAGAGGGGATTTCCTTCAAGCCGCCCTCCTGATGCGCTGGGAATCCCCGGGCGATATTCTCTTGCGTTGACGCACATATCGAAATTGCAGGGCATTTGCCTGCCGGATGGTTCGGATTGAAAGGCAGAGCGCGGCTGCATCGTTTCTCATGTGTTCGAAGATGGCGTGCTGGCTTGATCGGTTGCCGGAAACATCGCTGCATTCCGAGAACAGCAAAAAAGCAGTTTGTGGAACAGGCGCCCAGGGGCATAGGCCGCATTTCGCAATGCCGAAAAGCAGAGACTGATCCCATACCTTCGAGATGCTAGGCCTTCATGCGGATTTGCCATACGGCGGCAAATTTGCATGAAATGTTCCAAGGAGATTTGCTGCATGGACAAGAAGTGAAATGAACGCGGAAGTCAT
>JAQXRL010000262.1 GCA_029218505.1 Eubacteriales bacterium
TCGTTGTATATAAGACCGTATCTACGAACCATCGCATTCATTGCTTTCCTGGAATTCCGTTCAAAATCTTTCCGGAAGTTCTGCATTGCTGCAATGCATGTTTGCCGCAACATAATTTTTCCGTAGCGTATGCAGACAAAAACACATGCAGTGATTTCGGGTAAAAGTATACATGCATGGTAAAAAACGAAAATAGCTCGTTGGAGGGAACGAAAACTGGGCGACAGTTGCACACTTGGTGAAATTTTGGCTCGTTGACAGCGCACATTGCGAATGTTAGAATCAGGACAAAGGAGGGGTGCGCATGCAACCTGTGCGAAATCATCGCTGGCTTGGCAGGCGTTTGGAACGATGGCAGTTATATCTGATGATCTTGCCGGCAGTATTGTGGCTGATTGTGTTTTGTTATGTGCCGATGTATGGCGTCACGTTGGCCTTCAAAAATTACAGCTTTGCCAAGGGAATTCTCGGCAGCGATTGGGTGGGCCTTGTCCATTTTAAGCGGCTTTTTAGTTCGTATTGGTTTCCGACGATTATTCGCAACACGCTGACCATCAGTTTGCTTTCGCTGGCGCTGGGTTTTCCTATGCCGATTCTGTTGGCGTTGATGGTAAATGAAATTCAAAACAAGCGACTCAAACAAATATTTCAAACGGTCTCGTATGCGCCGCATTTTGTCTCTACCATTGTAGTGTGCGGCATGGTGATCTTGTTTCTGAGCCCAAACAATGGCATTGTCAACAGAGCGTTGATGGCGCTGGGCGGTAAGAGCATCTTTTTTATGCGAAAAGCGGAGATGTTCAAATGGGTTTATGTTCTTTCCGGAATTTGGCAGAATACCGGATGGTCGGCGATTATTTATGTGGCGGCGTTGTCTGGCGTAGACACGGCGCTTCTGGAGGCCGCAGACATCGACGGCGCATCCAGAATCCAAAAGGTAATTTATATTAACCTGCCGGTATTGGTTCCTACGATTGTAATTCTCTTTATTATGCAGTGCGGATCGCTGCTTAGCGTAGGCCATGAGAAGGTATATGCGCTGCAAAATACGGCCAATATCAGCGCGTCCGAAGTGATTTCCACATACGTATACAAAGTGGGATTGCAACAGAAGGATTTTTCGTTTTCTACGGCGACAGGATTGTTCAATTCGGTGGTAAATGCGGCAATCTTGGTTTTGGCCAATACCCTATCCAAGAAGATAACGTCCATCAGTATGTGGTAAGGCAAAAGAACGGGTGGTTTCAAAAACGGTAGATGGAGAGGTGAGAATATGCGACGCCGCATGCAGCAAAGCGTCGTGGGCCAAAGCCGCGGAGACCGCGTATTTGGCTTTATCAATGCGTTCCTTCTGGTGGTTGGGCTTTGCGTAACGTTATATCCGCTCCTGTTCGTAGTCAGCGCGTCTTTCAGCGACCCCAAGGCAGTGGGAGCGGGAAAAATGATCCTGCTGCCGGTCAATCCCAGCCTTTCGGGATATCAATATGTGTTTCAATACCGGGAAATATGGATTGGGTATGCCAACACGATCTTCTACACCGTGGCGGGAACGTTGCTGAATTTGGCGGTAACCCTGCCTGCGGCATACGTGCTTGCCCGAAGAGACATGCCGGACAGAGGATTTTTCATGACACTGTTTCTTATCACCATGTATTTTTCCGGCGGTATGATTCCTTCTTATTTAAATATGTACAATTTGGGGCTGATCAACACCCGCTGGTCTCTGCTGGTGTGCGGTTTGGTGTCCACATACAACCTGATCGTGGCGCGCACGTTTTTTGCCACGACGGTGCCATGGGATTTGCATGAGGCGGCGTTCTTGGATGGTTGCAGCGATTTCAGAACGTTTGTCAGCATCATTTTGCCACTGTCCACGCCCATTGTGGTGGTGCTTACGCTCTATTATGGCGTGGGACATTGGAACAGTTATTTTAACGCCATGATCTATCTGATCGACCGAAGAAAGTTCCCGCTGCAGGTATTCCTGCGGGAAATTCTGACGCTGGGGCAGTTCCAGCAGGAAGCCATTCAGGAAGGCAGTTATTCGGCAGAGGAAATGGCGGCAATGGTGCGCCAGGCGGATACGGCAAACATGATAAAATACGCGGTGATCGTCGTTTCGGCGTTGCCCATGATGGTGTTATATCCGTTTTTGCAGCGGTTTTTCACAAAAGGCGTCATGATCGGCGCAGTCAAGGGATAGGAATCTTTTCCGCGGAAGGCGGATGAGATATATTTTCAAGGAGGTAGCGAACATGAAGATGAACACCTGGAAGAAGCTTTCTGCGATGTTGCTGGCTGTGGCGCTGTTATGCTCCACATGTGCAATGGGCGCGCTGGCGGAAGAAGCGCCTGTAACGCTGAAAGTATGCACCATCGACGTAGGATCCAGCGCCGGATTGGATCTGGAGAATCAGTATTTGACCAAGTGGATTTTGGAAAACCTGAACGTGGACCTGGAATTCACCGTTTTCAGCAGCGAACAATGGCAGACGCAATTCACGCTGATGTTGACAACCAACGAGCTGCCGGATCTGTTTGTGGGATGTCAGAACAACAACCGCGCGGAAATCAACAAATACGGTGAACAGGGTTTCTTCCTGGATTTCAGCCAGTATTTGGATTACATGCCCAATTTCAGGGCTTTGAGCGAAACCAATCCTCTGTGGGCGGCATATCAGCAGACGGAATCCGGCGCGATTTACGGTTTGAGCCGCATTTTCCCCAGCCGCATTGGTTTGTGCACGGGCATGACCACCTTCGTGAAGACTTCCTGGCTGGAAAACGTCGGCATGGAAATGCCCACCACGTTGGATGAGTTTTACGATGTGCTGGTGGCCTTTAAGGAGCAGGATGCCAACGGCAACGGCGACCCCAACGATGAAATCCCGCTGAGCATGAATACCGGCGCAGGATATCGCATTTGCTGGCTGCTGATGTCTTCCTTTGGCATCAACAATGCATGCGCCAACGAGCTGATGATGGCGGACGAAGACGGCAAGGTGTATTCTGTGCCGGACAGCGAAAACTACAAAGAGTATCTGCGGTATTTGCGCAAGCTGTATGCGGAAGGCTTGCTGGACGAAACCTGCTTTGTGCAAAGCGAAGATGAGCTGCGGGAAAAATATGCGGCGGATCGCGTAGGGTTCATGTCTGATTATACCGGCATACAGAATGCTGTGGGAAATCCTGCGCCCTCTGCGCTGACGGAGTATGCATATCTGCCCGGCTTGAGCAGCGAATACACCGACGGCAACATTGACTTCATGTTGGGCAACTGCGGCTATGCCGGCGGCGCGCGCACCTATGCCAGCGCGGCCACGGAGTATCCTGAAACCATCGCCATGTTGGTGGATTATTTCCTTTCCAATGATGCGGTGCTGCTGTGTGATTACGGCGTGGAAGGCGAAACCTTCTCCTATGTGGAAGACGCATTCGGCAACAAGGTGCCGTCCTACACCGGATATTGGGAGGACAAGTATGCTTCTCAGACCGAGTATGCCAACAGCCTGAAGCTGGACGAGGCGTTCAAGCTGGTTCGCAGCGACGTCATGAACGCGATTATTGAAAACGCCAGCGACGAAATGCTGGAAGAAATGATTTACAACGATCCCAACTATACGTACACGGCCAACGCCATGAAGGAACAGACGCTGCGCAAGGCGGATCGCCTGATTACCCCCTATCCGGATCTGGTGTTCACCGAGGAAGAGGGCGCGGAGCGCTCCACGTTGATGACCGATATCGACAGCTATCGAGGAATGATGCGCGCTGCGTTCATCACGGG
>JAQXRL010000263.1 GCA_029218505.1 Eubacteriales bacterium
GCAAGGCAGTGGAAAAACCGGAAGAATGAGAGCGCCGGACGAAAAGGAGGAGAATCCCAATCGTGGCCGGCGGCATGTACGGCGACCACGGGCGCGGATATTTCCCTGGAAAATCTGGAGAGGGTGGCAGTGTCGGGGGAGTTTGCTTCCCCGTCCACCAGCTTGACAAAAAGACGATTTGGACAAACGAAACCGAGTGCGGCAGAAGCCGTGCTCGGTTTTTTCAACATAAGCGGCGGAAAAACGATCCCGCTTGCCGGAAAACCATGAAGTTTTCGGATTTCTTCCCGATCAAACAGATGAAAAGGCGTATTGGTTTGCCGGGATGGGATCGCAATTGTTTCTTCCTGCGAATGGCTATTCTTCCAGTCCGGCTTTGCGAATGCAGCGGCGAAGCCATCCGCCTTTGCGGTAATAGACCAGGAACATTGCGGAGGTGATGGTCCAGGTAATCGGATAGCACAGGAGCACCATTGGAATTGTGTTGCGCATGGGGACGACGGCCATGAGCCATATCACGCGCAAAATGCATACGCCAGCCAGCGTCATCAGCGTGGGAACGATGGAATCGCCTGCGCCGCGCACTGCGCTGGAAAAGATTTCGATACAAATGTATGTAAACCATGTGGGCACCAGCAGGCGCAGCATGATCATGCCATATTGCAGCACGCCGGCATCGTCGGTGAACATGCGCAAAATAACTTCGCCAAACAGCAACAGAAATCCGCTCAAAAAGACGGTGACGCCCGCGGTCATGCCAAGGCAAATGTTCACGCTTTTCTTCATGCGGTCGTATTGGCGCGCGCCAAAGTTTTGCCCCACAAAGGTTGTAATGGAGATGCCGAAGGCGTTGATGATCATCCAGTATAATCCGTCCACTTTGCCGTAAGCCGTCCAGGCCGCCATGACATCCGTGCCAAATCCGTTGATGCTGGTTTGAATGATGATGTTGGAAATGGAATACATGACGGATTGCAGGCCGGTGGGCAGGCCAATGTGCACGATGCGCTTCAAAAAGCCCGGATACAGGCGGATTTCCCGCGCGCGGAGGCGAAAGGATTGGGGGGAACGCATCAGCGTGAGCACGATGAGAACCGCGCTAAGGGCCTGGGAGAGAACGGTGGCCAATGCCGCGCCGGCAATGCCCATTTCCAGCCCCACCACCAGCAGCACGTCCAGAAAGATGTTGGTCATGCAGGCGATGATCAGAAAATACAGCGGACGACGGGAATCGCCCACTGCGCGCAAGATGCCGGAGCCGATATTGTAAACCAGGGAGGGGATCATCCCCGCGAAATAGATGCGAATGTATGCCAAGGCCATCTCCATGACCTCGTCCGGCGTTCCCATCATGCGCAGCAACGCGGGAGAGAGAACCAATCCCACGACGGTGAGCAGCGCGCCACCGGTCAATGCCAGCGCGGCGGCGGTATGAACGGTTTGGGAAACCTCGCGCTCCTTGCGCCCGCCGAAGTATTGGGAAAGAATCACCGTTGCGCCGGAGGACATGCCGACAAAAAAGCCAACCACCAGGTTGATCAGGGTTCCCGTGGTGCCGCCAACCGCGGCAAGCGCTTCCTTGCCGACAAATTTGCCCACAATGACGGCGTCTGCAGTGTTGTACAGTTGTTGAAAAAAGGTTCCCAGCAGAATGGGAAAGAAGAAAATCAGAAGCTGCCGCCAGATAACGCCCTGGGTAATTCCACATTCATCCGCGGCGCTTCTCCTGCGATTCCATGCCATGACCTTTGCTCCTTTGAATTTGTCGCTTTGGGCTGCAAGGCCATATTATACTACAGATTCCGGCGCTTGTCCAGCAAAAACGGGCGCTGACCGGGCTATTCTTCTGCGGAATGCTGGCTGCGATAATTGCTGGGCGTGGTATTCTCCGCCTCCTTAAAAATTTTGATGAAATAGGATGGGGAGGTAAAGCCCGCCTGTTCGGACACCTTTACGACGGGAAGATCCGTGGTCAGCAGCAGATCTTTGGCGTATTCCACGCGTATATCGTTCAGATATTTGCGGAAATTGATGCCCGTAAGGGTTTTCAGCACGCGGCTGGCAGTGTAGATGGAGACGCCCAGGTGATCGGCGACATCGCTCAGGCTGAACAGAGGATTGGCAAAGTTGTCGCCAATGTACTGCATAATGCTGGAGTAGGTGACGTCCGCAGCCTGGGAAAGATCCCGCAGGCGCGTTTCGCGGGCTTGAGAAAGTATGCTCAGCGTGCGCTCTTTGATGGAAGCAATGCTGCTTTCCTGAAGAATTTGGGAAAGCTGTTCCATATCCAGCGCCATGCCCACGGCTTCGGCCAGCCGGCGATACAGTTCAATGAGCTGATAGCAGCCGTAGCGTTGGGAGGCGCGGGAGGAGGAATGCGCAAGGATTTCGTCCAGGGATTTTTCCGCAAATAGCAGAAGATATTCGTCTCCGGTTTTGAGGGCGCAGGTGAGCTTTTCAATTACCTGGGGGTTTTCGTCCAGAATGTAGATTTGGCTGCCCATCGCATGGGTAGACAGGCGATCCGGCGTTTCGGATTCCCCGTGGAGCGCTCGGCCGGCTTCCAGGTATGCCATGAACAGGCGATCCGGGGTTTCATAAGCGGTGCTGTATCCCAAAGGAATGTCCTGGCTGCCCAGAAGCGTGCGCAAAGCCTCCGAAAGCGGACGCAGGGCCGCATTGGTGGCGTCCGTGCAGCCGCAGACAAAGGCCAGCTTGCCGTCGGCGTACATTTCAATGGCGTAGATCGGCGAACCGATGGCGTTGTGCTCAATGATGGCGGAAACGTTTCGCAGGAGATTTAATGGCGCGCATACCACCCGGTAACAAGGCATGTTCAGTTTCAAAAGCCGAAGATCGTCCGGCGGGACTTTCCTGCCGCTGAGCAGGTTTTCCATGGTTCTGTCCGCCAGCAGCATGTTTTTTTCATATAATTGATAGGTAAGGTTTCCCTTTTCCGCAATGAGATGGGTATAGGAAGTCAGGATGGAGTCCAGTTCCGGCGCGGATTGATCCGAGCTTTCGCCTTCTCCGCGAACGCGGCGCACGACCTGCGCCAGGGGACGATAATTGAAAAATACCACCATGATAATCAACAGAACGCACAGCACGATGTTCAGCATGGACAACAGCCGGGCATTGTGCGTGATGGATTCCACGTTTTGTTGAAAGACGGATTTGTCCATGTATACCTGCGCGGAATAGCCCAGGGAGCTGGTTTGGGTGGTGCAGAGGAATGCGCCGTCCTGAAGATCCAGCATTTCCGGCGCGACGCCGGTTTCCTGATAGACCAATTGGCCGTTTTTATCGTAAATGGCAGCGATGTTATATCGCCCGGCCAGGATCGTTCGCATGGTGTCCAGAAGCGTAACCGGGGAAATAATGTAGATTCCGTAACGGGACGTATTGACGTTTCCGCCCGTGCGGATGGGCGCGATGTACAACATGTTTCCGCCAGACTGTGCCCAGGGAACAAAGCCGGCGTCACGGCGATCATTCAGCAGCGCCAAAAAATCCTCTTCGGAAAGGTTTAGCACAAAGCGCGAAAAAGCATTGAGATACATTTTTCCCAAAAGAGAATATGCTTCCTGCTCCGCACAGGAATACAGCGCATAATTTTTCACAAAGGGCATGGCTTCCCCATAATAATCGATGATTTCCAGCGCCTCGATTTCGCTTTGTACGCTGGAGGAAAGCACGCTGTCGTATAGTTTGGCGGAGAGCATCAGTTTTACATTGACGCTGTTCATGCCGGTAATCATGTCCTCCACCTGGCCAACCACGGAACGCCCCACGCTTTCCAACTGTGCTTGCGCGGATTGGCGGACGTTGTTGCTTTCGCGGTTGATCAGCTGCACGGCCATGATCGTAAGCGGAACAAAGGCGGCCAACAGCGTGCTGGCCAAAAGGCGAATCAGGAAGGAACGTCTTCGCAGCGCACGGGAAAGCATGTTGCGATATGCGGACAACCGACGACCCACGTGCCTCACCATCCCTTCAGAATTCGCGTTGCCTTCATTTATTATACCCATCGTGATGCGTATGTGTCAAACAAAACCATGGAAACGCGCATTGCGTTTTTTTGCAATGCAAAACAGGCGCGTTTGCAAAAATCTTACATGCCGTTTCGCGCTTGGGGAAAGAAAGCGCAAAGAAGTAGGATTGACGTGAACGGCGGCGAACGGTAAAGTTATTTTATGAAACGAAACACACAGGGAGCGTGAACGCATGCAACGACATGGACGCATGACGCGACGAAGCGGCATCATGCAGGGGATGGCGCAATATTTACGGGAAAATTGGGTGTTTTATCTGTTTATTTTGCCCGCAGTGCTGGACGTGTTGATCTTTCGGTATTTTCCCATTTACGGCGTGCAAATCGCGTTTCGCAATTACAAGGTTCGACAGGGAATTTGGGGCAGCGATTGGGTTGGCATCAAGTATTTCCTGCAATTCATGCATTCGCCAAACTTTTTTCAGATCATGCGAAATACGTTGCTGCTTTCCTTTTACAATCTGCTGTTCGGGTTTCCCATTCCGATTTTGCTGGCGTTCATGATTAACGAAATCCGGAACGTGCGCCTGAAGAAATTCACGCAGATGATCACCTATATGCCGCATTTTATCTCCATGGTGGCGATTGTGGGCTTGATCAATCTTCTGCTGGATCGGGAAAGCGGCATCGTCAACCAGTTGATCGTGGCCTTGGGCGGCAAAAGCATCAATTTCATGGGCATGTCGTCCGCCTATCGCACCATCTATGTGGCGTCAGAAGTGTGGCAGCATGCGGGCTGGGGTACCATCATTTATTTGTCCGCGCTTTCTGCGGTGGACGTGGAATCGTTGGAAGCGGCAAAAATCGACGGCGCCAGCCGATTGCAGAAGATCATCTACATCGATTTTCCCACCATTCTGCCAACGATTGTCATTTTGCTGATTCTGCGCGCGGGATCGGTATTAAACATCGGGTTTGAGAAGGTGTATCTGTTGCAAAACGACTTGAACCGCGATGTGAGCGAGGTCATTTCCACGTATACGTACCGTTTGGGAATTCTCAACGGTCAGTTCAGCTATACGACGGCCATTGGTCTGTTTAACAACATCATCAACGCGGTGATTCTGGTGGCCGTGAATCAACTTTCCCGTTCGCTGGGCGATACGTCGCTTTGGTAAGGAGGATGGCAATGCAACAGATGAAATATCGGCACAAGGAAGCGCGCATGCGTTCGGATGTGATTTTTGACGCGGTAAACATCGTGTTGGTATGCATTGTGGTGCTGGTTTGTGCCTATCCGATTTATTACACGATTGTGGCTTCCTTTTCGGATCCCAACGCGGTGATTACGGGGAAGGTGTTTTTCTGGCCGGTTGGCGTAACGCTGGATTCCTATCGGTCGGTCATGCGGTATTCCTCCGTGTGGACGGGTTATCGCAACACGCTGTTCTATACGGTTTTTGGCACGATTTACAATTTGTTTTTGCTGTTGCCTGCTTCCTATGGTCTGTCGCGGCGAAGCTTGAAAGGCAGAGGCTTTCTCATGGGCTTTTTCGTGTTTACCATGTATTTCAGCGGAGGCACGGTGCCGTATTATCTGCTGATTAAGAACATGGGCCTGATCGACAGCCCGCTGGTGATGATTCTTCCGGGCGCGTTCAGCGTGTACAACATGATCATTACCAGAACGTATTTTTCCGGCTTTCCGGAGGCGCTTCGGGAAGCGGCGAAGATCGACGGCGCGGGAGAGGCTCGCGTTTTTGCGCAAATCGTGCTGCCCTTGTCGGGCGCCATCGTGTCCGTTATGGCGCTGTATCACGCGGTGGGCCACTGGAACAGCTATTTCAACGCGCTGCTGTTTTTGAACAGTTCAGAGAAATACCCGCTGCAATTGGTGATGCGGCAGGTATTGCTGATCAACCAGCAAGTGAAGGCGGACACCACCGGAATGGATACGGAAGAACTGTTGGATATGCTTCGCCGCAATCGGTTGGCGGAAACCATGAAGTATTCCTTGATCATCATTGCTAATTTGCCGATTTTGGCGGCCTATCCGTTTGTGCAGAAATATTTTGTCAAAGGCGTTATGATCGGTTCCTTAAAGGGTTGATTGTTGCGGCCAATGCCGTTACAATAAAAGAAAGAGGAGGTATCCCCATGAAGAAAATCCTGGCCCTGGTAATGGTTTTGTGCCTGGCGTGCGGATGCGCCATGGCGGAAGCCGACATCAACACGATTGCGGGGCGCAATCAAGCCATCGGTTTTCCCGTTGTGGATGAACCCGTGGATGTGACGATTTTGGTAGTTCCCCAGGATGCAGCCATTGATTTTAAGGCGGAAGACAATTGGATGTGCCAATACATTACGCGTTACAGCGGTTTGAACATCACGTGGCAGGTCGTGGATCGCGCCAGCTCTGAAGAACGCGTAACCTTGTTGCTGAACAGCGGAAGCATGCCGGATTGTATTTTGGGATATGATTTTGGAACCTCCGCCGTTGTGCAATATGGCGTTTCCGAACAAATGTTCCGGCCAATTAACGATTTGCTGGAGTATTGTCCGAATTTTTCCGCGCTGCTGGAAGAACGTCCCGAGGTAAAGCGAGAGATTACCGCGACGGATGGAAACATCTATGGCTTCCCGGCCCTGAGCAACGTATGGAGTACGTCAAACCGCATTTTCATTCGAGAATCATGGCTGAACAACGTGGGCATGGAAAATCCCAAGACCTTGGAGGAGTTCAAGGCGGTGCTGACAGCGTTCCGGGATCAGGATGCCAACGGGAACGGGGATCCGAACGACGAAATTCCCTGGGATGGTTCATGGAATGAAATGTTCTCCGAACGCAATGTCATTTTGAATGCATTTGGTTATATGAACAGCGACAACATTGCGGTGGATTACAACGGCGATGAGACAAAACTGGTGTATGTTGGCTATGCGGAGAAATATAAGGACTATTTGCTTTTCATGAACGAACTGTGGAATGAGAACCTCATGTCTGCGGATATGTTCACCCAGGCGGAAAGCCAGGTTCAGGCGGATGTGCTGGAAGGCGTCGTTGGCGTTTGCACGCAGTCCTCTCCGATGGTCTATGACGTAGACAATTCGGACGATTGGCGGGTGCTCAATCCCATGACGGATGGCCAGCGGGAAACGCCTTTGTATCCTGCTCCCTTTGCCATATACAATGCTCCCGTCAAGATGGCCATCAACGCGGACTGCGACGAAGAAGTTGCCGTGGCGCTGGCCAAGCTGGCGGATGTAATGTACAGCCTGGAATGGTACAGCATGGCGAAAAACGGTCCGGAGTATGGTTCCGAG
>JAQXRL010000264.1 GCA_029218505.1 Eubacteriales bacterium
GGCATCCATGTCGGATGGCAGGGGCTCTTATCGGTGGTATGGGTGGTCATGATGATATTTTCTTCGTCCATGAAGCAGATAGACGTGTGCATTTTACTGGCGCGAATTGCACGATCCCACGGTAAAATGACATCCTCCACATTAAACAACGTCTTTGTGGTATTTGTCTGGAAATCATATTCACACAGACGCGCGTAATTGTTGCTGAAGATTTCCGAACCTAGTGAAAAAAACAGCTTACCGTCTGGACTTACCGTTGAATCCCAAATGGCATTATGCGTGAAATCCAACGGATATACATATTGCTTAACGCCTGTTTGATTCATAACCCTGTACTCTTTGCTGGAATTGATCAAATATTTGCGCATGGAAAACCAATCCTCCTCAACTTCTATGATATTTGTTCATCCTTTGATTGCGCCGATCATGATACCTTTAACGAAATACTTTTGAAGAAGGGGATACACGCACATAATGGGCGCAATCGTAATGACCGTAATGGCCATTTTAACCATCTGGGCGTTTGCACGCTGATCTCTGCCTGCGCCAACGCGAATCGCTTCCATGGAGAGTTGGCTGCTTTTCATATACTGCATCAGGATATAGGACAGAGGATGCAAATGGACATCGGAAGTATTGTAAAACATCGTATCCGTATAGGCATTCCACTGTGCCACGATAGAAAACAGCGCAACCGTCGCAAGGATGGGCTTGCATACCGGCATGACGATTTGAGCATAAGTGCGGAAGTATCCGGACCCATCCACATGTGCAGCTTCCTCAAGGCCATCTGGCATGCTTTCAATATAGGTTCGGATTAGTACCATAGAAAAGATATCCATCATACAGGGAAGGACATAAACCCAGAAAGAGTGCGCGAGTCCTAAATCATAGATGTTGCGGTAAACAGGAATCATCCCTGCTGAAATATACATCGTAAACACGAACATCTTGGAAATAAATTTGTGGCCGATCAGATTGCGTTTGGCAAGCACATACGCCGCCATACTGGAAACAGCCAACATCAATGCTGGTCCGCTGATTGCCCGAGCCACCGAAATACCCGCTGCGCTGACAAGTCCACCTTTTCGGAACAACGATGTGTAGGCATCAAAATTCAATCCCTTTGGGAAAAGCATAAATCCCGGGCGAACCTTGGATGGATCACTGATAGAATAGCAAATTAGATGATAAAACGGATACGCCATTGTAAAGAGCAGGGTGAATATCATCAATACGATGCATGCCTGTATGAAAATATCCTCGCCGGTAATACGTCTTTTCTTCATGATTCTTTCCCTCCGTCAGAATAGTGAAGTATTGCTGAGTTTTTTCGCGACAGTATTGACCGTGACGAGCATGATAATGCTTGCGGCTGTCTTTACAATTCCCACCGCAGTCGCATACGAGAAATTGCCCTGCTTCATGCCGTAGCGATAGATATACATATCAAAAACTTCCAGGGAAGTCATGTTTCCAACATTGGAAAACATATAGAACTGGTCAAAGCTGGAATTGAATACGGAACCAGAGTTTAAGATTAACAGCATTACTAACGTCTTAGTTAAATTTGGCAAGGTGATATACCGCATTTTACCAATCCGGGAGGCACCATCAATTTCTGCAGCCTCATACATTTCCTGATCAATGCCGGCAATGCCTGAAAGAAAAATAATGCTGTTGTATCCCACATAGTGCCAAAGATTGCTCAGCCAGATCATTTGCCATGCATAGTTTTTGCTCCCCAAAAAATCAATTCCTTTGCTAAGAAGACCGACGCTGACAAGCGCTTGATTAATCGCACCGTTTTCAGCCGCCAAAAATGCATAGAAGATGGAGTAAGTAATGCTCCAAGAAACGAAATATGGAAAGAATGAGAGTGTCTGCATGACCTTTTTCCATCTTCGATTTTTCATTTCGTTGAGCAACATCGCCAAGAGCAAAGCTACGGATAAATTGATGGCGATTGTGACAAAGTTGATGGATAATGTGTTTAACACTACTGTGCCTGCATCGTTCATCGTCGTGAAAAACATTTTGAAGTACTCCATTCCTTTGAAAGCGCCGCTAAAATAGCCTTTGCCCGGCGTATACTTCCAAAATGCCATTGCCCAGCCGCGTAACGGCCAATACACAAAAATCAGCAGCGAAAGAAAACCTGGCAGCAGCATACAGAAGAGAGGCAGCTGCTCCCTCAGCTTTAAGTATTTGGAGTTTTTTTTCACCGTTCATTTCCCCTTTCCGGAATGCGCTCAACCAGTCTGACGGGCGTGAATAGTTCCCGGAGCACAATAGATTCGAATGTGCTCCGGGAGGAAAATTCGCTTATTCAGCTGCTGCGATCGCTGCCTCATATTCGGCGGTCAACTTTGCATATCTCTCGAGCACATAGTTTGTACAGATTTCGGGATTCAGAGCTTTGTGATCGGCCAGGCATTGTTCCCAAGCGGCTTCGAATGCAGCATCATCAACAGCAGTGATTAGCGTGGACATATAGTTGTTGCGATTCTGGAGCAACTGCTCGGAAACCATCGCTTCGGTGGAGTCAGGATCAAAGACTTGTGCAGAAGGCTGCACAGTCAGATTAACGTGAGTGGACTCAATCCAACCACCTTTTTCTGTGTTCCAGATCTGCTCTTCAAGATCAATTCCGTATGCTGCCAGCGTCTCCCGAATGGCGTCGTTGTACAGCTCCTGTGTGAAAGCCTGTGCTCCAGTAATATGTACGGGTTCGCCATCGTACGGGTTCAGACCGTCCGGAATGCCCAGCATGTCGAAATCACCAAGACCAATCTGATAATATTCATCTTCACCGGCCTTATACATCTCGACAAATTCGGGAGTCGGAGTTTTGACGCCGTCTTCCCAAGTGTAGTGGACGCCTTCAATTCCCCAAGTGACTAGGGATAGCCCTTCTGGAGAGGCCAGATAATCCATAAGCTCTACGATGCGCTCCGGATGCTTTGCTGCAGGCGTTATGGTCAGAGAGTAGCTGGAGTTACCCTGCCAAATGCCAAGATATCGAAGTTCGCCGTTTTCCACCTGGCTATCCGCCTGTACCGGCATTGCAATATAAGAAGACTCTTCCCAACCATTGGCCGTGAGGTTGCGATTGATGCTGGTGGCCATCCAGGAGGGATACCAGACGCAAATGGGCTGTGCAGTATTCATCTTCTCGGCAATTTCAGTGCAGGTAGTGGTGAATACTTCGCCGTCCAACAACCCTTCACGATATAGCGTGTTGAAGAATTGATAGGCTTCCTTTACGGAAGGAATTTCTAAAATGTCAACAAAAGTATCCTCAGCGCAATTGTACATGGTCGGGAACAGGGTGCAACCGGTAAAGCTGCCTTTTTCTGCGATAATATTGACCAAATTAACGCCCCATGCCTCGGCGAAGGGAACACACATGCCAATGGTTTGATTGCCTTCATGATCGGTCGGGAACATTTCGACCGCCTTTTTCAGAAAATCGATATAGTCCGACAGCGTGCGGAGCTTTGGGTAGCCAAGCGCCTTCAGTACGTCTGCACGAACCATAACGTCGTTGCGCGGGCCCATCGCCTCATCCAAGCCACCTGCATAAGTCCACTTCAGAAGGCGATTTTGGCCGGTTGGATCGTCCATACGCCAAAGCGGGATGCGGCTCTTGTTCAAAGTTTTGATATTCTCAGCGTTGGCAAAGAGCTCATCCAGTTCCAGCGCACCACCCCCGTTGACCCAGTTAGAACCAGCGAAATCCCAGCGTAGAAGTGCAATTTCCGGAAAATCCTGGGAAACCAGGCGTTGGTTAACAAATTCGTTCCAGTCTTGGCCCATTACTTCAAAATCGAGGACAATGTTGAACTTTTCTTTGATGATCTGGCCGATTATCGTATCTGCAGTTGAGGAATACGGAGAAGAACGACCTTCGCAGTACATCGTGATATGGTATTCTTCCGGATTCTCTTCTGCAAACCCCACAGGAATGCATACAATCGCCACCACCAGTGTAATCAGCAACGCCAAAATACGAGTTAGCTTCATGATTTTTCCTCCTTCATGTTCATTTGAAAATTGAGACGTCCCGGCATTAGCAGACTCGCTTTGTCCGAAAATAGATTTGATCGGAACAACCACCTCCATGCACATATTTGCAATACAGCACTTTCACTTCTCCAATGGTTTTCCGCGAAACAGGAATTCCATATTATATGTCATAGCGATTGTACTTTGCTCGGAAATCCGGTACGTCCAACAGCACACCGCCCAGTTCGGAAGAACGTGCGGCAATAATGGCCGGAGCTGCGGTTTCGACAGCGCGATAGACGTTCATGGGCGGCCATTTCCCGGCAAAAAAGGCTTTGACGAAACTATCGATGGGGTAAAAATCCAATCCGCCATGTGAAGCAGATTTGGCAAGTTCGTCTGCTTCAGGATCGCTGAAAGGCCAGAGATCGCCTTCCGCCCACCCCTTCTCTGCAGTCCACATTTTGGGGAAATCCTTCTCGGTTCGAGACCATTCTACCTCGGCTTTGGTGCCGGAAACATGATACCAATGGCATCCGCTGTCCTTGCGATGAGGATGAGGAGACGTGAACCCCGCAACCATGCGCAGCAGCGTGTCGTTCGCAGTATGCATCAGCGCAACTTCCATGTCGCGGTTGTCTTTTTGTACGCTGCCGTCGTGATAACTCTGAGGACGCGTGCCCATGCAGGAAACCTTTGTTACGCGGTCTTCGGTAATGCTTAGCAAAGGAGACAACTCATGTGGCAAATAGTAAATCGGATGCTTAAAGCATGTATACCGCCAGGATGGAACAAGGCACTTTTCCTTGGCGCTATTATACTCCTCGCCGTTGAAGCCGGGTTTCTGCAAGCCTTCCGGATCATAAAAGAAATTCCCCGTATTCATATCTACAAAGTTATCCCAACGTTCGTAATGCAAGTATTCGCCTTCCATCAGCAAAATCTTGCCCATTTCCCCCTTCTGGAACATCTCACGCCATTTGGAAATGAAATACATATATCGCGTCTGCTCGTTCAGTTGATACATTGCTCCGGTTTTTTCTACCGTATCTACCAGTTTCCAACAGTCTTCCAATGTGAACGCCGCCGGAACCTCGGTCATAACGTGAATGCCGCGCTCCATGGCATCGCATGCGTACGCTACCTGGCGATCAGGGTCAATGGCAATGAGCATCGCATCTGGATGTTCGTTTTTAATCAAGTTTTCATACGAAAGATAGGAATGTACGTTCTTGTTTTGAAGAAGTTCCCGGGCAAACGCAACGTTTCTTTCGAAACGGTCACAGATAGCGACAATTTCGACATATGGGTGCTTCTCGTAAAGGGAAGCAAGATATCGGGCGCGCGGTCCTAAACCGAATATTGCCAACGTCATTTTCTTCATAAAATCGCATCCTTTTCAACTATTTATCATTGAACTTCCAATTTGTGAACACCCTGTTCTACCGCGAGAAACCAACCGCACCTTCCGGAAATGGACTTTTTTTCCATCGCAACCGGTTTGCCGTCTAATACACAAACTGGCGCGTTTTCATTTCCAGGGATGCGAATCACAAGTCCCTTGTCCGACTTGACGTCCACTGTGTACTTACCTGCACCATCTGTTGCAATGGAACTCTTCAAGCGATCATTCCACCAAAGCACCACAGCATCCACGCCAAGATGAACTACGCGCAGATCGTGACGTTTGACAATGTCCTGCATTTCCACAATGGCTGCGTTGGCGTTTTCATCCTGCGCAATGTAAACCGGATGGAAAAACATTGGCAGAAACCAACCGTTGGCTGCGGAATCGAGGATATGCCGTTCGAGATTTGCCTTGTCTCTTTCGGCAGTTTCCGGATAAATGCGTGGTTCGTACAGGATTGCAGGTACGCTGAAATATTCCAGAGCCTTGTCGCAATGTATCGCATCGTCATAGACGCGCACCGGATAACTGGTTCCGAAGGGGAAACCGAAGGTGTTGATGGGATTTGCATCGGGCATCATGCGGGCTGGGAATTTATTATTATCGCCCAGAATTCCACGCTCACTTGCCCAACGGGCCAACTCGGTCCATCCGTAAAACATGATGCAGTGATTGACGAAGACAACCGGAGTTTCGCCGAAATGTTTCTCATAGCAGTCTAGTTGTTCTTCAAATTCTTCGCGAGTAAAACGAGCGCAAGGGCGAAAGAAATTCGGATGAATGCTGGATTCCTGCCCGTAGGATTTCATATGTTCGACCAGTTCCCTGCTCATAGCGAACCCAGATAGATCATCTTTGCACTGTATGTTGATATGATACGGCAGATTATAGTCGTGCATTTTCTCAATGGCAATTTGCTGAACACCTGTGGGATCACATTCATCGTCTCCACCGTAGAAGAATACACAATCGCTGATTTCACCGTTGATCGGTGGGTAAACATGTTTGCTAATCAGCCCTGCTCGGTCAAATAAGCCTTGCAGAATGAATAGGTAATCATCCGCAAGCGGATCCTGTAGATCGTGAGCATAAGTAAGCACAATGCCGTCTGCCGTGCGATACATTCCATCTCCATCCCAGTCACGATCCACCGGGCGACCTTGATGCATTGCGCGAAGTGTGTGTGCGATGCTGGATGCAAAATAGCAACAAAAGCCCTGCCCGACCGGTCTTATGATCATCGCATCCGAAAATGTGTTTTTTTCGCTCCTGTCTTGCACGAAGATATTGAAGGACAACGGCTGCTGCAATCCGGCAACCGCCCGGCCTGTCGTCGCCCGCACAATGCGCACCGGCGAGATCACCGGCAAACAGTAGCGGCGCTCGGGTGCCCAGCCCGCCTCATAAAATGTCGTATAGGCGTTTATGGTAAATTCATCATCCGGCTGAACCTTATATCCTTCATATCGGATGCCGAACAAATCATCTAAACCCTCCGTCATACAACCAATTAGGATTCCGCCTCTGACTACCCATTCTTCCAATTGCCCCTGAATGGACGCTGCGTTACATTCGGCCAGGAGAACGGATTTCACGCCATCAAGTTTCTGAGGAAGCGTTTGAAGATGGTCAATCACTTCGTAGCTCATGCCGAGTTCATCCAAAACTTCAGGATATGTCAAATCATGGCAACACTTTCCCGCACGATGCAATGTCCGTGCGCGCTCCCGATCCAAGCCCAAAAGCAATTCAGTACGTTTCATTGAAAGACACTCCTTTCAGCAGAAATGCCCATTGGTTTTAGAGCTTCCACATTGGCTGACCGTATTCCCAGCTACCGAAAGGTTTTGCAATTTCTTCACTGACATAACAGATTCCGGGGAACAGGCGCATAATGCTTGCCGGACATTCCATGGAAATATCACCGTAAAGCTCAATGCGCGAAATCATGCGCTGCCATGTAACATAACCGCCAAAGGTTAGGTTGTGTATCTCAAAGCGATAGCGCGCATTGGCAATATCACGTGGGCCAATGGTCACAGCCCTGGGTGGAACTGCCCAGATATCGCCGGAAGACCCCATTGGGTTGAGCAGACAGTTTTCCGCAATGGTAAGCGGCGTTTCTGTGGTCAGACGCGAACCAAGTTTTAGGAATTCCTCCATGCTGTCCGCCCTGAACTCCTCTGCATGCGGATCGATAAATGCTGTATGTCCTGGCCAACCGGTAGCAGAATAGCATACGTCC
>JAQXRL010000265.1 GCA_029218505.1 Eubacteriales bacterium
AGCAGGCAGGAGCCTTCTTTTCTTCCTCTTTTTTCTTACCAAAACCAAACAGTGCCATTGTCATATCCTCCTTTATATAAGCAAAAATTGAATCGCATTGAAGAAGTAGCCAACGACGATGATGCCGACGGTACAGATCGCAATGAAGATACCCAGCAGCTTCGGCTTCACCGCCTTGCGCAGCATGATCATCGAGGGCAGGGACAGGGTCGTGACGCCCATCATGAAGGAGAGCACCACGCCGAGCTGCGCGCCCTTCGCCAGCAGCGCCTCCGCAATCGGGATCGTGCCAAAAATGTCGGCATACATGGGAATGCCGGCAATGGTCGCGATGATCACGCCAAAGGGATTGCCGGTTCCAAGGAGCCTGACGATCAGCTCTTCGGGAATCCAGTTGTGGATGATGGCCCCGATGCCCACGCCGATCAGCACATAGGGGGCGACCTTCTTTGAGGTGGCAACGACCTGTTCCCACGCATATTTCATGCGGTCTGCAAAGCGCAATTCCTCCTGCGGCACATCCATGGAGTGCCCCTTGCGGATGAATTCCTCCACCTGGTTGTCAAGATGCAGTTTTTCGATCAACGTGCCGCCGGCGATCGCAATCACAAGGCCCAACACTACGTAAACAACGGCGACCTTCCAACCAAAGATGCTCATGAGCAGCACCAGGCTTCCCAAATCCACCATCGGAGAAGAAATCAGGAAAGAGAAGGTGACGCCCAACGGCAGGCCCGCGCTGGTAAAGCCGATGAACAGCGGAATGGACGAGCAGGAGCAAAACGGCGTCACCGTGCCGAGAAGCGCGGCGATGCAGTTCGCGCCGATGCCGTGAAAGCGGCCCAGGATTCTCTTGGTGCGTTCAGGCGGAAAGTAGCTTTGGATATAGGAGATCACCAGAATCAGCACGCCCAGCAGCACCATGATCTTGATCACATCGTAGAAAAAGAATTGAATGCTGCCGCCCACTCTCCCTGAGAGATCGAGCCCGCAAGCCTCCACAGCGCTGCCAATCAGGCGGCTCAGCCATTTCATACCCAGAATTTCGTTCTGGAAAAAGTCCCACCCGGATGTCAAACCCTGCATCATGTTTTCCTCACGTTCTTATTAAACATTGACACCTTCTCCGTTTTCGGATACACTATTCATAGAAACATCGCGCAGGAATCCCGTATGCGGTTCATCGCCGTATTGACGGGTTATGGCCTGAGTGATGTTTTTTGTTTTCGTTACATCCTTAAACAGCCTTCTTCCCTTCACGTTCGCTACGTTCACAACACCTTCAAAATAGCTGTTTCCCACCCTAAACACTGTTCTGTAATAGGTGAAGGTGTCCGTATTGTTGTATTAACCCTGAAAAAACCATATCCAATTCGGATCGGCTGAATACTTATCTGCAGCAGCGGTTTCCCGCGTCACCGGATTCCTGAACCGTTGTGATCTCCCGGAGCAGGGCGATGGCGTTTTCGCTTCCCGGACGGCTGATGTGGTAATGCGTCCACTTGCCTTCCTCCCGGCTCTCGACGATGCCGGAGTCGCACAGGATCTTCATGTGGTAGGAGAGCGAGGACTGGGGCATGCCCACTTCCTCCATCAGCTCGCAGGCGCACTTTTCGCCGTCGCGCAGCAGCTCCAGAATCCGTTGCCGCCGTTCGTCGCACAGCGCTTTGAACACTTGCGCTCGCATTTCATACACGTTTTCCATGTACTCGCCTCACATCGATTTTTTCTGATGTATTATATGCCTTAAATCCAAAAATGTCAATGTATTTTTTGAGCGCAAAATTATTTGTTTGTCCAGCCCAAAAAAACATTCCTGCCTATCATCAACCGTCTATGTTTGAATGCTGAGACGTAATTTAGATCCCGTACAGGGCGCACTTGCACGGGGCTGCAAAGAAAGCTATTCGACCGACAAACGATCTGCACGGCCGCTCTTGGCAAGTCAACATTATTGCTAAGGATCGCGGAGTTTACGAGGATTATACACGAAGTCGTTTTCTTCAATGATGTAATATCCGCTGATGTTGTCACTGTTGGCGATGTCTTTGTCACAGTATTCTCGCTGCGGTATCAAACCTTGTTTTGCAGAATTTCAACGCGACTTCGTCAGCAATTGCCTCCTTACACGAACGAACGTCCGGAAAACGGCTTGCCGTTCGACCAGAGAGGGATTTCCCGCGGGCGCTGCCCCGCATAGCCTGTTGAAGGAGGTCGCGCTGATCCTGCGCGCCCACTTGAACTTTTCCAATGACTATGATATGATTGGTTTACATACCAATGTGAACGGGGGGAGGAATCTCATCCGGATGCGACGCTACAATAGCCAGGATGCCAAACGGCGGGTGCTGGCGGCCTGTGCTCGGCTCTTTCTGGAAAAGGGCTACACGAATACCCGCATGACCGATATCCTCAGGGAGGCAGACATTTCCGCCTCATCGTTCCAGAATATCTTCCGCACCAAGGCCGGTGTGCTGACGGCGTTTGTGGAGATCATGTTCAGCATGCAGTTCGATGCGGCGCGGAAGCTGATGGCGGAAGCGCCCACGCCGGCGCATGTGTACGCGGTGGAGACAGCACTGCAGCTGGCGCTGACGGAGCTGAACGAGAGCCTGCGCGACATCTATCTGGAGGCGTACACCAGCCCCGACACGCTGGCGCTGATCCACCGGCGCACCGCCGGGGAGCTGCAGGTGGCCTTCGGCGCGTATCTGCCTAAGGCCACGGCGGCGGATTTCCTCGAGATGGAGGTGGGCACGGCGGGCATGATGCGCGCCTACATGGCCTGCCGCTGCACGG
>JAQXRL010000266.1 GCA_029218505.1 Eubacteriales bacterium
CGTGTATTTTCTGTCCTGTGCTTCCACCAGTCCCTTGGCCTGGGCGAAATCCAGCAGACGATACAAAAGTTCCGTGGCGCTGTTTCCCATGGGTAAAACGCTCCCTTCGAAGTACCGAGTCGCATGGCGAATATTTCCGCCAATCCCTTGTATCATGCCACGAATCGCGCGGCTTGTCAAGAAAAAAGCAGCGCGTGCGCGCTGTATATAGAAAAATTACAGGCAAAAATGGCCCGTCAAAGGCGATGCTTTGACGGGCGGGGCATAGAACGTCATTTGTCTTGAGAAGTTCCCTGGCTCTTGCGATTCATCAATTCCAGCGCCGCGCGCAGGGCTTCCGGAATTTTGACGCCCAACAACGTCAGGTTTTCCAAAATGGAGATGCCCTCGTTGGCAATGAAATAGCAAACGCTGGCGCTCATGAACATGGCGCTTTCGCCGTCCAGGGCCTGGTCCAGCAGCGCGCCCATGAACACGACAACCATGATGCCGGCTTTGCGAATCAGCCCGTCGAAGCCGGCCCGGGAAGAGATGTATCCGTTTTCCGTCTTGAGAGATTTTCCGCGGGCGGCGGCAACCAGTCCCGTAAGATAATCCAAAGACATGAATACGATTAGCGCGGTGAGCAATGGCGACCAGCCGCCCAGGATGCCCATGATTGCGCCGCCGGCAACGGCAAGCGCTTTGGTGATGCGTGCCCAGAAATGGTTCATGTAATTTCCTCCAATCTTGCATAATCGCCGGATACCCAGCCGACCAGCCCGTTGATCACGACGGCATGCCAATGGTTTTTTGCGGTTGCCACGTGTTCCAAGGTGGTGCCGGGCGCTACGGAAGTAATTTTGGCGTACGCCGTGCCGTTGCCGCTGCGGATGTTCACGTTGCCGCCGTTGGAAATGATGGTGAGCCGCGGCGTTTGAGCCGTGAACGGCACTTCCGGATCCGCGGCGTCCTCTCCTTCCAGAGAATCCATCAATGCAGCATGGGTCTTTTCGCCGTACTTTCCGTCGGATTGCAGATCTGCTGCTGCTTGGAACGCCATGACGGCCGCTTCGGTTTCCCCGCCGAAATCACCGTCCGCTCCATACAAAGGCAGGTCATAGCCCAATTGCATCAAGAATTCCTGCAGCGTGCGCACATCCTTGCCGGACATGCCGCGCTTCAGCAACCGTGCGCCCAGGGGCGCGTCTGAAATGGGGGAGTTTTCCGTGTCGTTTGTGTAATGGATGAAGTCGAGTAGGTCGGCGGCATTGCTGCCGCGTTCCCCTCTAAGAACCGTGCGTGCGGGTTTCCCCGCATACGGCTCAAGCCTCCGGGAAGCCCTTTGGAAAGAGCCGGTTCGCAATCCGCCCTTTTGAACCTTCGCAATACGCATTTGCGGCTTCGTGGCGCAGATGGATGTTTGGAAGCGCCGGAGGATGCACACGCCCTTTGCCGGTTTGCGGCGCGGGCGCTCTTTTGCGTTTCCTCCCTGGGAAGTTTCACAAATTCTCTTGCAATCGGAGACCCATGCGCCAGTCTGCCCGCTTTCGCGTGAGGGAACGTTGAACCCTCTATCCGTCCCATTGCGGAACGGCGTTCGCTTTTGGCGCTGTCCTGGCCCGCATTTCCGTCGGCCTTCCTTGCGGTTGGCTTTCCCTGGCATGGATGAAAACTGGGTTTTGCCATCGGCGGCCAGACAATGTCTGGCCAGAAACCCGGAAGAGATTTCAACCAATGCGGGGGAAATACGGGTTTCCCTCGTTTGACGAAACACATCGATGCCCTGAATGCGTCAGGGCGATGGACAGGTTAGGTTCTGCCTTTTCGCCGGTGGCCGTATTGTCCGTGTAACCCCGCTGCCAACGGGATTCTCCAGGCCACGAAAACCAGGTCTGACAGCAGCTTTTCCTGTTGTACATGACGGCGTTTATCGGCAGTTCACGGTGCGTTGACCATACTGTCCGAGCCGGAAGTCCGGCCGCATGCTGCTTGCGGCGCCGCCGTCCTCTCGCGATTTCGGCGTTCGTTTGATGACGAAAACTTCTTGTCTCGCCGGCTTCTTACGCGCACGTTGCCGTTTGCGCAAGCGGCGATTGGCTACCGCCAACGGAATGACGGGTTCGATCTTCTGTCGAACAATGCGTTACGTCCCCTCGAGTCGCACTGGCAGCTTGTACCAATATTTCCAGCCGCGTTCGGAAATCTTTGTCCGAATGCAACCGTATTTGAAGCCGCGCCATTCCACGGCGTAGCCGTCGCCGACGGTATATCCAACGTGTCCGTCCATATGCAGGGCAAGTCCTTGCAGGTTTGGCAGCGTGTCAATGCTTCCCCAGTCCATGCCCTTTTGTTTGGCATAGGAAAACATGCCGTTGGCGGACTTGTCCGGGCAATTGTTGGAAGCATATTGGTTGGATATTTCTCCGTCGGTGCCGATCGCGTCCAGAATGCTCTGTCCGCCGCCGGTCCAGGCAAATCCTTTTGCGCCTCCGATGCAGTCGCATACTACGGCTTTGGAGGCGATATCCTGTTTGTAACGGCTGGCGCGGCTGGAGGAATAGTGTGCCGGGTATTGCCTGCTTTTGCGAGACAGCAGGCTGGAAGTTGCTTTATAGCCGTCGAGTAGGTCGGCGGCATTACTGCCGCGTTCCCCTCTAAGAACCGTACGTGCGGGTTTCCCCGCATACGGCTCAAGCCTCCGGAAAGCGCCGTTTCTTGTGCGGCGCCGGCTGAAAGGAATGGTCGCGTGGATGCTGGAAAACAGGCGGCGAATTGCGGTGGCGATGCTTTCTGGCGCAGCGGACGGTTCTTTCCAGAAGGAAATAGTCCCATTCGTCTGTGGATTCTGGCGAACGCAGCGGAGCCGCAAAGCACCAGGCGCGCCCGTTGACCGTGTGAAAGTATCGGTTATAAATCCATCTTCCGCCTTTGTTGGGATGCCGCCGTTTTGCCCATCGCCACAGGCATTGCAGAATCTGATGATCTGCCGTGGAAAATGCCCGTTGAGAAGCGTTCCCTGCATAATAGGCGGCCCATTGCCGAATGATGGGGTTGAGCCGGGCGATCAATTCCTGCTGTGTGGATGCCTTGCTGTGCCGGACGATTTCGCGTATCCGGCCAAGGAAAGCTTTCCTGCTGTCTTTGGAAGGCTGGAGAAAAAACTTTCCGGTTGGATATCTTCGAAGATGAAACCCGAGAAAATCGAATCCGTCCTGCAGATTGAAAATCGCGGTTTTGTCCGGGGATAGCGTCGCTCCTCTTTCGGCGACGAAGGCTTCCGCCAGCGGCTTCACTTGTGTTTCCAAGAATTCCCGGCTGTTCGATGCAATGAGAAAATCCTTCTCGCAGCGAATGACGCGCACATCCCCCAATACAGCCCCGGAATTTTTGCGCCGTCTGCGGAAGCAATGCTGCAAAAACGGCTCCAGTCCATCCAAAACCATGCTGGTGGGGAAGATTCTTCCTGCGCCGGTGTGGTCATATTTCAAAAATTTGCGCAGCATCTGCTTGTCCATCGGAATGTGATTTTCCATCCAGGCATGGAACGCGGCGTTTGGGCGAATTTGAACGCTGCCCTTGAGAACCCATGTTGCGCCGCCATGTTGGGCGAATAATCTTGCGCATCGAATTGCCGCATCCTGTGGGTTTCGCGCTGCGGAGGCATCCGTGTCGCGCATGACTTCCGCGACAGGCTCCATTGCGAAACCGTATAACGCCTGCATCGCTCTGTCCTTCATGGTGGGGATGCGGAACTTCCGGAAGTTCCCGTCTGATTTTTGAAAGCATGCGCGGAGAAGGGGCGAAGGGCGATATCCGCGCCGGCGCAAAGAAGAAATGGCTTCTGTTTTGCTTTTGCTGTCGGTCCATTGTGCCGGATCATGGATGGGAATTCTGCCTTCCGGGTTTTCCGTCGCCTGTTTTACCGCCAGCGCCTTGGCGGAAAACGAATGTGTCAGCAGCCACTGCAAGGCTCGCGCCTTGCCATAACGACCTTCCTTTTGAGCCTTTGCAATACGCGTTTGTAGCTTCTTGACGTCCGCCGAAACTTTTTTCCAATCAATCCTGTTCCAGTCATAGGCCGGTTTCGTCTTTTTCGGCGCGTTGGATGGTGCACACGCTGTTTGCCCGACTTCGGTTTTTGCGCTCATCTGCATTCCCTCCTTCAGAAGTTTCACAAATTCTCTTGCAAGTGGGAGACCCATGCGCCATTCTGCCCGCTTTCGCGTGGGATGACGTTGAAATCCCTATCCATATCATTGCAATATGGCGTTCGCTTTTGGCGCTGTCCTTGCCCGCATTCTCGTCGGCGTTCCTTGCGGTTGGCTTTCCCGTTTGGGAAGAATACGGGTTTTCCTCGTTTCGCGTTGCGCATCTGTGCTCTATCTGGAGCAATGGGTAGGTTAGGCTCCGCCTGTTCGCCGGTGGCTTTGCTGTCCGTGTAATCCCAACGCTGCAGGGGATGATCCAGCCACACACCATTTTGGTTCAGGCCTGTCAGCAACTTTGGCCTGTCGTACGTGACGGCGTTTATTGGCGGTTCACGATGTGTTGGCCATGCTACCCGAGCCGGGCGCCCAGCCGCGCTGTGCTTGCGGCGTTGTTTCATCCTCGCGGAATCTGCTTCTCCCGTGTGGGAAGGGCTGCCGTTGTCCCGCCAGCTTCCCGCACGGACGTTTCCCTCCGTGTGGTTGGCGGTAGGCTACCGTCAACGGAATGACGGGTTCGGTCTCTTGCCGAACAATGCGTTACGCGACCTCGAGTCGCACGCAGGTACCGTACCAGTATGGTTGGCCGATCATTGCCAGACAAAAAGCCGCAAAGCGATGGTTGTCAAAGGTTGTCGTGCTCATGAATTTCCTCCTGATCTAGATTTTGGGCGATTTGTTCCATGGCGTTATACCACTTGCGCTGGATGGAAGAAACTGCTTCCGCAATGAGAAACGGAATTGCCAAGAGGCTTCCCAGAAGAATCAGACCAAAGCCAAGCAGCAACAGATTCGGAATGGCGATTACAATCCACTCCAAAATGATGACAAACCATCCGCACAAGCGCAGAATGCCGACTTCGCCGATCATTCCGCCCGCACCACCGTCCACAGCGCAATTGCAGTGTCCGGCGTCCAGTCGCTTTGCGTGGTGTGCGCCTGAAGGCATTCGTACCATACGCCCTTGTAGTACCGCTTGTCACCCACGGCCACGGCTTCTCCGGCCACCCATGCCAGGGTGATTTGCTGCATCTGTCCTTCCAGACTATCCAGCCGTTCCTCTGCGGAAAGCGGGCGCGCGGTTGCCACCCACGCCAGCGTTTGGGTGTCTTCGTCGTATTGCAGCTGCCAGGTCTTGCCCCTGCCCGGGCTTTCTGTGGGATATTCCGGCGCCGCGTCCACCATCTGCAGGCTGAATACGTCCTCCGCCGTGGCCGTGCTGTCCGTCGTTCGCGCAATCATGCTCCCGTTTTTCAAAATCAAAATTTCCGCCATATTCATTCCTCCGAATTCATTGTTTTGTCGTCTGCGCCGGAAACCGGCTGCCGCAGTTGCGCGGGCCGAACGCCGTTGGCTTCGGCGTTTGTTCGCCGCGCCCAGCGCTTCCTGGGAACCGCCGGCGCCGGCTATGCTGCCGCAGCTACGGGCCAAAACGTTCGAATTGTCCGCCCGGGCCGCGTTCCCTAATATCCGTTGTCCCAGTCGATACAGGCTGTCAGGTTTCCAACTGTGCCGTATATCGTTCCCCAGTAGCTATATCCCTTGATATACACTGTCATTACGTCTCCGGCTGCGCATTCCAGATCTAGACTGCACACGGTTGCATTGGAAGTCGTTTGCTCCGCGCCTACGGTAACTCCATTTTGATAGAGCTGCGATTTTACCGAATAGCCGGATCCGCCTCCGCCCGCCATCACCCATTTGAAGCGGTACGTGCCCGCAAGCGGCACGGTAATCGATAGACCGGAATTTTCCAAACTTGTGCCTGTGGGATTGTATACTCCTGCCGCAATCATCACTGGAGTGTCCCCGGCCATAATTTCCGCTGGCAATCCGCCTCCGCTGCTCGCCGTGCCCGTAATGGCGTTTCCCGCCGCGTCGTGGGCTGTATATCCGGATAGCAGCTTGTCCGCAGCAACCGTGTCCCCTGTCAGGTCGATCAGCGTGTTCCCGCCGTATACCACCTTGCTTACTGCCATACTGTCACCTCC
>JAQXRL010000267.1 GCA_029218505.1 Eubacteriales bacterium
AAAAAATAATAACCTAACAAACCCGCGGCGGATTTGCAAAAGCATGGCCGCCCAAACTGTCGCCCCCCGGGAGAACGCAAGAGAGCCGAAGTCCTATCGAATTCCAATCGTGGCCGGCGGGGTTGTACGGCGGCCACGGGCGTTGATGTTCCTGGAAAGAATCGCTTCCTTGCAGGTTTTGCGACCGGAATCCATAGGATTGAAGCAAAATCCGGAGGGAGTGGCAGCGGCGGGGGGAGATGCTTCTCCGTCCGCCAGCTTGTCCGAAAAGCTCCGGCAATGTCCGCTTCAGAAACGGGCAGTATCCTGCGTTCATCTGGATAAGCGGGATGAACGGCTGGAATGTGTCCGGGAAGGAAAATGCGTATCTGCGCCTGGAAATTCGGAAAAACCTCCGGCGAATGCAGGCGCGCCTTCCTTCGCGTTCCGAAGGCGTTTTGCGACGAAAGAAATTACATCAGGCTTCTGTACAGAGCTTGAATTTCCTCCACGCTGGTGTCCTGGGGATTTCCCGGGCGGCACGCGTCCGCGAAAGCGGATTCGGACAGGAAGTTCACGTCCTCTTCCTTGAGAATTCCATGCAGGTTGGCGGGAATGCCAACGTCTTCGCTGAGCTTTTTGACGGCGGCAATGGTTGCGTCTGCGGCGGCCTCGTCGGTCATGGCGTCAATGTCCTCGACGCCCATGGCCTTTCCGATTGCGCGATAGCGTTCCCCGGCCGCGCGCTTGTTGTATTCCAGGCCGGTTGGCAGAATGATCGCGCAGGCGACGCCGTGGGGCGTATCATACAAGGCCGACAAGCCATGGGCCATGCTGTGCACGATGCCAAGTCCCACGTTGGAAAAGCCCATGCCCGCAATGTACTGTCCCAAAGCCATGCCTTCCCGGCCTTCCGGCGTGTTTTGCACCGCGCCGCGCAGATGCTGGCTGATGAGGCGAATGGCTTCCAAATGGAACATATCGGAAATTGCGCAATGGCCTTTGGTGATGTATCCTTCAATGGCATGCGTCAGGGCGTCCATGCCGGTGGCGGCTGTGAGACCCTTGGGCATGCTGCTCATCATGTCGGGGTCCACCACGGCGATTTCCGGAATGTCGTTGGTGTCCACGCAGACGAACTTGCGCTTCTTTTCCACATCGGTAATGACGTAGTTGATGGTGACTTCCGCAGCCGTACCGGCGGTGGTGGGCACGGCAATGGTAAACACAGCATGTTTTTTGGTGGGCGCTACGCCTTCCAGGGATCGCACATCCGCGAATTCCGGGTTGTTGACGATAATGCCAATGGCTTTTGCGGTGTCCATGGAGGAACCGCCGCCGATGGTGACGATGCAGTCCGCGCCGGAGGCCTTGAAGGAGGCCACGCCGGATTGAACGTTTTCAATGGTGGGATTGGGCTTGATGTCGCTGTAAATTTCGTACGCAAAATTTGCGGCATCCAGCAGATCAGTGACCTTCTTGGTGACGCCAAATTTGATCAGATCGGGATCAGAACAGACAAACGCTTTTTGATATCCCCGGGTTTTTAATTCGGGAACAATGTTTTCAATGGCGCCGTGGCCGTGGTAGGAAATGGTGTTGAGTACAATGCGATTCGCCATGGTAAATCCCTCCTCGAATATGCTTTGTTTATAGGGCGACAAAACCGGGATGGATTCATGCTTCGGGCTAGAAGCCATAGGGTTTCCAATGTCACGGATGCGGAATCCGTCCTTCATTGCTATTTTATCACATATTGTTCCAAAAATCAAATGTTGGATTTGTGATATATGAGGAGACGGAACCGGCGTTTGCGCGCCGATTCCGCCAAAGCCGATCAGTATTTCACCGGAATCCACACGCGCATATCGCTCTCTCCCCGGTTGGCAAAGGCGTAGTAGGGAAGAAACGTCAGGGTTTTCTCCGCCAAAGCGGCGTCAAAGGATCGATAGAGCCAATCGCCTTGGGGCGCAGGCCGTTGCCAACCCTTTGCCAACAGCACGGGCATGCCGTATTCTTCACGCCAGATTTCCGTAACCTCCAATTGCGCGTCAATCATGCAGTCAAACAGCCGTTCTCCGTTGTCCACGCCTTCCAAACAATATACCACCGGTCCCCGCTGCAGCGCCACCTTTCCGGCATCCGCCGCCACGTTGGGATTGGCCTCTACGAGCCGCGGGGAAAGATCCAGGCACAGGTGTAGAAGCAGATCGTCGCTGTCGCAATGCACCATTGCGTAACCGCATTCCAGCGTATAGGACGCGTCCAGGGTAAATTTCCGGCACCAACCGGGAATGCGCAGACACAGCGTCTTTCCCTTCATGCCCTTGACCGCAAGTGTGATTGCGCCGTTTTGGGGATATTCCGTGCGCAAGTCGACTTGCCATGGGCCGATTTTTGCGGTGTTGCCCATGAATTGATGGACGTACAGCCGGTCTTCCGTCCGGGTGTAGACATAATCGCCCAAAGACGCCACAAACCGCGTGATGTTTGGCGGGCAGCAAGAGCATTGAAACACCTCTACGCGCTGAATGGCGGGCAGCCAGTCCCGATCCCGGGAACTCGGATTTGCGTGGCGGCGGGCGACTTCGATTTCAAGGGGATTGGTATAAAAGAAACGCTTGCCGTCCAGAGAGGTGCCGGACAGAAAACCGTTGTACAGCACTTGCTCCACCACGTCCGCATATTTGGATTCCGGAGCGAGCAACAGCATTCGATGGGCAAAATATGCCAGCGCGATAGAGGCGCAGGTTTCTGTGTACGCGGTTTGGTTGGGCAAATCATAATCGATGGTGAAGGCTTCGTTGTGATGGGTAGAGCCGATGCCGGCAGTGACATACATGCGGCGGCTGGTAATGTTGTCAAACAACCGCTGACAGGCGTTTTTCAACCCCTCGTCGCCGCATTCACGGGCGATGTCCGCCATGCCGGAATAGAGATAACAGGCGCGCACGGCATGCCCTTCCGCAGTGAACTGCTCGTTGCACGGCAGATGATCCTGATGAGACCGGGCTTGCCATTCCACGCTGCGGTCATCGCGTTCGCTAACGCCGCGCTGCGCAATGAACCATTGGCTGAGCCGCAGATACTTTTCTTCACCTGTCGCATGATAAAGCCGTACCAGCGCCAGTTCGATTTCCTCATGACCGGGCGTACCGAAGCTGGCGGAGCCCTCCTGGCGGAACACGCGGTCGATATAGTCGGCATATTTGCACATGATTCGCAGAAAACGGTCCCGCCCGGTGGCGTGGTTCCAGGCTACCGCCGCTTCTATCAGATGGCCTGCGCAATACAGTTCATGGCAGCTGCGGTTAAACCATCGTTTGCTGGGTTCCACGGCGGTAAAATAAATGTTGAAATATCCGCAAGGGTCCTGATGCTGTTGGATTTTATCGATGATCTCTTCAACAATGGCTTCCAGCTCCGGCATGGGCTGCTTTTCGATCAGATAGGCGACGGATTCCATCCATTTGGCGATATCCGAATCCCAAAAGATGTGAGGCTTGTTTTCCATTCCTTCCCGCCAATTCATGTCGAAGGCGGCAAATCTTCCGGTGTCCATAAAGCGATCCTTCACCGCGTGAATCGTGACGTCCCGGTTCAAACGTTGACGGTTATGCCAAAATCCCATATTCAGATCTACGTTGACAAAGGAAACAAATTCGTTGGTTTTCATGTTGCTGCCTCCCGAAAAATGTGATATTATTCTGTTGGATCCACGTTCAGTATAGCAAAACCTGTTTGGGGAAACAATGGGCGAAACCGCAGAGAAAGGGAGAAAATCCGAGATGATGCAGTCAAATTGTCCGGCACGCTATGAATATGCCGGCCTGTTTCGCACGGAGGAACCATGGATTCACCCGGTGCGGCGGATTGACAGTTACGAGATGATCCTGGTGGTCACAGGCAACGTGTTTCTGTTTGAGGAGGAAAACCAGTACGATCTGCATGCCGGAGACGTGATGGTGTTGCGGCCTGGATTGCAGCATGGCGGTTGGCAGGCCAGCGATGGGGAGACGTCGTTTTATTGGGTGCATTTTTTCCCGGAAGGGGAGGAGATGCCGCCCCTGCCCTTTGCGCCGTGGGCGCTGGAGGATGCTTCCCGGCTGAACGCATTGTGCAGGCAGTTGCTGCATGCGGCAAATGTGCCGGGATATCCCGCGTATGCCATTCAGGCGGCGTTTGCCATGTTGTTTTGTGAAATCAGCCGTCTGCATGAACGCGCGAGCGCGGAATCGAGATTGGTGCAGGAGACGGCGGAATGGATTCGCATTCACAGCACACGGCGGCTTACCGTGACCGAGGTTGCGCGGCGAACCGGCTATCATCCGGATTATCTCAGCGCGTTGTTTCGCAGCGCCTTTCAGATGAATTTGAAGAGCTTCCTTGTGGAACAGAGGATGCGGCAAATCCGTTCGCAATTGCTCACAACGGCGGATTCCATGAAACAGATTGCGGCCAGGCTGGATTTTGAGAACGAAAACCAGTTTATTCATTATTTTCGCTATCACGAAGGCGTAAGCCCTGCGCGGTATCGAAATCTGTACCATCGAACCCATTTGAACCGGGCATGAGCGCTTAAACGGGTGGCGGAAGCGTGTCTGCGGTCAGCGATTTTAACAGCGGCGTGGTGGTTTGCACCAGCGTGCGCAACGCGGTTCTGGAGGAGAACCCCAATTGGGCGTAGATTTTGCGCAAACGGTAATCCAGCGTGCTGTCCGAAATATACAGCGATTCGGCCAAAAGGCTGAAGGGCTTGTCGGAGGCGCAATAGCGCAAAATATCCGTGATTACGGCATCCCGCCAACCGAGACAAACCTCCAATCCGGCGATCATTTTCAAATCCGGGTCGTTGTAAGAACTGATTTCATCCATCGGCTCGCTGGAAAGGAAGGCGACTTCCGAGGAATCAAAGGGCGCGTTTTCCGTAGAAGCGCGGGCATAGAAATCCCCATGAATGGAAATGAACATCTGGGACACCTGGGGATTGGACAGCAAATAATGGGAACAGATGACGGCCTGGCGCCCCAATTCATAATGGTTCAGAGATGCGGTGGTCAGGGTGGGTTCACACAATTGGGACAAGATGGAATTGCCAAAAGCCGCCAGATAGAAGTCTTCCGGAATGCGCGCGCCGTATTTCTTTAATACGGGAAGCAGATATACGGCATACAGATCGTTGCTGGCGATGATGGCATTATATTTGTGCAAATTGGAGATGAGCCGCTGGCTGCAATCGGCAATGCGCCCGGTGGTGTACAGGATGTCTTGGGACGAGATGGGCAGATGGAAGGCCTGCGCAGCCTGCAGGAAACCCGCCACGCGCTTTTGATCGGCGGGAGAGGCCGCGTTGATGCCCCATAAAACGATGCGTTCCCGACCGGCATGGGCCAAATATTGCACCATTTGAAACATGTCTCTTTGGCGGTCCAGCGTGACGCATGCGGAATTTGAAGCCGCAATGGCCGGATCGGAGCTTGCCGAACAGACGCGGATTTTGTTTGCCGAAGCAAACTGATGCATGCGAGAAAACCAGCCGGTGGTCTCTCCTGCCAACAGGGCAAGGTCAATGCCCGCTGCGGGCGGATTGATGTCGTCCGTAACAAGAAAGGCGGCCTTTAATCCCCGCTTTCCCAATTCGGCTTTGATGCCGCTGATCAATTCGTGATACCAGGGCGTCTTCATATAACTTGGTTCAATCCAGACGGATAGTCTCATCTTCATCACACCAAAAAATTATTAAATTTTATTATAACATAGTTTCTCAAAAATGTACACACTAATTTTTTCTTGAAATCCGTTTTTTTCTTAAGGTTGCGATAATGTTTCATGTGATTTATAATGCGGGTATGTCTTGATTTCATCTTTGAAGGAGTGTGTTTGAAATGCCGGAAATTGCCAAGAAGGGGCGTTCCCGCACAACAAAGAAGAAGTTGTTGCATAGAATTTTGTGCAATTGGGAATTGTACATTTTTGTGCTTCCTCTGGTAGTATATTTCATTTTATTCCGATATATGCCTATGTATGGCGTGCAAATTGCGTTCAAAAACTTCAAGGTGTCCAAAGGAATTTGGGGCAGCGAATGGGTGGGATTCCGGTATTTCACGCAATTTTTTCATTCTTTTTATTTTGAAACAGTCATTCGCAATACGCTGACGATTACGCTTCTCAGTCTGGTGCTGGGTTTTCCGCTGCCGATTTTGCTGGCGTTGGCGCTGAATGAAACCACGGCGAGGCTGAAAAAGACCGTGCAGACCGCAACGTTTGCGCCGCATTTTATTTCCACGGTGGTAATGTGCGGCATTATTTTGGTGTTTACCAGTCCGTCCAGCGGCCTGATCAACCAAATCATTGCCGCGTTGGGCGGCCAGCGAATCAATTTCATGCAACAGACCAGCATGTTCAAATGGATTTATATCATTTCCGGAATCTGGCAGGAAACCGGCTGGAATTCGATTATCTATGTGGCGGCGCTGTCAAACGTCAGCAGCGAACAATTGGAAGCGGCGCGCATCGACGGCGCCAACAAATTGCAGCGGGTGATCTATATCAATTTTCCGGTGCTGGTGCCGACGATTATCATCCTGCTGATCTTGCGGTGCGGTTCCTTGATGGAGTTGGGATATGAAAAGATCTATTTGCTGCAAAACGATGTAAACATTCCTGCGTCCGAAGTAATTTCCACGTATGTGTATAAAAGCGGTTTGGAAAGCAACAACTATAGCCTTTCCGCCGCGGTAGGGTTGTTCAATTCGGCGATCAATTCGGTGATTCTGGTGGTGGTAAATCTCATTTCAAAAAAGGTCAGCGAAATCAGTCTGTGGTAAATTTCGAGAAGGGAAGGAGGACATGGCATGAAAAAACAGACATTGATGCTGCAAAGCAATGCGGATAATCTCTTTGATCTGGTCAATCGGATCATCCTGTATCTGGTCTTGTTTGTGGTGGTGTATCCGATGCTCTATATTGTGGCGGCGTCCTTTAGCGATCCGTATCAGGTTGCGGCGGGAAAGCTGTGGCTATGGCCGGTGGGTTTTACGCTGGAGGGCTATGAACGGCTGATTCATTATGGGGAAATCTGGACGGGATACGGCAACACGATCTATTATACGGTTGCTGGCACGTTGCTGGCGCTGGCCGTGACGCTGCCCGCCGCCTTTGCGCTGTCCAGGAAGGATTTCGTGGGACGCGGCGGATTGATGGTTATGGTGATGATCACCATGTTCTTCAGCGGCGGATTGATTCCCACATATCTGAACATCAAAAACCTGGGACTGTTGAATACCCGAACGTTGATGATTATCAGCGGCGCTTCCAGCGCGTACAATCTGATTGTTTCCCGGACGTTTTTTTCCACCATTCCGGAAGAAATGTTCGAAGCGGCAAAGATTGACGGATGTTCGTACACGAGGATTTTTTTGCAGATTGTGCTGCCGCTGTCCAAGCCCATCATTGCCGTCATGGCCATGTATTTCGGCGTAGGCCATTGGAACGACTATTTCGGTCCGATGATTTATTTGAAAACCCGCAGTTTCTTTCCGTTGCAGCTGTTTTTACGGGAAATTCTGATCCAGAGCAAGGTGTCGGCGGAAATGCTTGCGGACGCGGAAATGGCGGAAGCTGCCGCCAAGAGCGCGAGAATTTCGGAATTGATCAAATATTCGTCCATCATCATATCCACGCTGCCCATGTTGATGATTTATCCGTTTTTGCAGCGCTTCTTCATCAAGGGCGTGATGATTGGCGCGGTCAAGGGCTGAACATCTGCGGGATACGATCCCGTGATGAATAAAAAGGAGGTTTGAACCATGAAGAGGATTTTGGCCGTAACACTGGCGCTGCTCATGCTGTGCAGCGTCGCCGCCCTCGCGGAGGTGGACAATCTCAATTTAGAGGGCTACCCCATTGTCAACGAACCCATTACCCTGCGCATTTCCGGAAGAATGGAGGCCCAGACGACTACCTGGGAGGGCAATTACCAATTGGAATACCTGACGGAGCTGACCGGCATTCAATTCGATGCCCAGGGCGTGAGCAACGAGGCATGGGAACAGCAGAAGGGGCTGATGTTTGCCTCTGACGATCTGCCGGATCTGTTTGTGTCTGCATACTTCTCAAACGCGGAATTGCAGGAATACGGTTCCGAAGGCCTGCTGATTCCCCTGAACGACCTGATTGAAGAATACATGCCCAATTTGCAGGCAGTGTTGGAAAAATATCCGGAAGGCAAGGCCATGATTACTTCTGCCGACGGCAATATCTACACGCTGCCGACATACAACCAGGTGGTGCGGGACATACACAACCGCTATTTCCTGAACAGAGTGTGGGTGGAAAACCTGGGCATGGAAATGCCGGAGACGCTGGACGATTTGTACGAAATCTTCAAGGCGTTCAAGGAGCAGGATGCCAACGGAAACGGAGACACGAATGATGAAATCCCGCTGAGTGGCTATAACGGACAAAACGCGTTTGACGGGCTGGTGCTCAACGCGCTGGGCGTGAACGCCAAAGGCGCGAATTACCAATATACCGCCGACAGAGACGGCAAGGTGTATTGCGTGAATACCTGCGATGCGTACAAGGATTATTTGCTGTTTATGCGCAAATTGTATGCGGAAGGATTGCTGGATCAGGAATTCTTCACCCAAACCCAGGAACAGTATGTGGCCAAGGCCCAGCAGGGCATTGTGGGCGCAGCGCAGACCGGGGCCATGTACATTGACTGCGGCACGGAAATCGGCTATGATTACGAACAGATCGACGGCCTGCTCTCGGATCGAAACGATACGAGAATGGTCACGGCCAGCACGGGAATCTCCACCGGCCGCGTAGCGATTACCAAGGCGAATCCTTATCCGGAAGCCACTGCGCGTCTGCTGGACTATTTCTTCAGCGAAGAGGGCGGCATCAACTGGTATGTTGGCGTGGAAGGCATTTCCTGGGAATGGACTGACAAGGAAGCCGGCACTTGGGAAAAAATTGCGCCGGAAGAGTATGAGACGCCCGAGGTGTTCCGTGCCACCGTGGCCACCATTTGCATGGGTTGGTGCGGATATTGCGATCCGGAATTCAACGCCGGACAGGGTTCCGCCAACGCGATGTATCTCAACGAGATGAGCATGAAGAGCTTCCCCTATTTTGTGAACCAATTCCCGGCTTTGGCGCTCAACGACGAGGACAATGAAACGGTTCAAATGTACGCAACGGACCTGACCACCTATGTCGCCCAGAGCCGTGCCCGCTTCATCACGGGCGAGGATGATATCGAAGCCATGTGGGACAGCTATGTCAATCAGTGCAACAACATGGGCGTGACGGAAATCACGGAAATCTATCAGACCTATTACGATCAGTATCTGGCAATGATGGAATAACCGCAAATCAAAAACACATAGAGACCAACGCGCCGCACGAGGAGTTTTCCGTGCGGCGCGCGCGGAAAACGCATTGAAGATGGAATCAACGCGTGGCTTTGCCACGGAAAAAATAGAGAAAAACATGGTTGGAGGCGGCAATATGATGCAAATGGAAATGTTTCATGCGGTCAATCGTCATTTTGGCCCCATTCAAATCGTGCACGATTTTCAGTTCGTGGCGCTGAATCTGAAAGCAGACCTGTACGAATTTGGCCCGGATATGGACGAAAATGCGCGCAGGGCGCATATCAAGGCGCGTCTGGACCGGTTGAAGGAACGGGGATATGCGGGAATTGTCATCAGCGTGGACAACAGAAATTATTTGCAGGATGAAGCCGCATTGGAACGCATGGCTTGGACGGTGGATTACGCGTGGGATTTGGGAATGCGCATCTGGCTGTACGACGAACAGTATTATCCCACCGGCGCGGCAGGCGGCCTGGTACTCAAGGGACATCCGGAATTGGAGGCCATGGCGCTGTGCTGTGTGGAGAAAGAGGTGGATTCGCCGGAATCCGCCGTGCGCGTCATGAGTCCCATGGGGCATTCTTCCCTGAAATATGCCTATGCCAGATCGGAAAGCGGAAAATTGGAGGATATCTCCCATTGGCACGATCCCGCAGGCAACCTCTGCTGGGATTGCCCCGGCGGGAAATGGCACGTATATTGTTTTTTCCTGCGGCCAATGTACGATGGCAGCAACTATATGCGGGCGCTTCGCGCCAGGCGGCGCTATCCTTGCGTCTGCGACAAACGCGTGATCAAGCGGTTTTTGCAGGTAACGTACGAACCGTATGCGCGTGTGCTGGGCAATCGCCTTGCGGAAAAAATCGAAGCGGTGTTCACGGACGAACCTTCGAACTCCATGTACGGAGAATGGCCAAAGGACAGCGATCCGGACAAGGACAACGAACGCTCCCGCTTTCCGTCGGTGTCGATTTATGACCGGCCGGAAATTCAGATTCCTGGCTATCCCTTCCTGCCCTGGCCGGACGGAATCGAGAAAACCTTCCAGGAAAGGAACGGTTATGCGCTGGCGCCCATTCTGCCGGATTTGTTCGGACGGGAGCCGGCCATGAAACAGCGTCGGGACTTCTTTGAGACGATGGGAGCCATGTTTGACGCGGCCTACAACGATCAATTCGTGGACGCGCTGTCCCGGTACGACATGCTGTACAGCGGACATTGGCTCGCGGAGGAAAGCTTTACAAAACATCCGTATCTCTATGGCGACGTCTTGCACAACATGGGGCGCATGGATATTCCCGGGTGCGATATGCTGTTCTCCGCGCCGGAAAAGCTGCGGCATGCGCTGGCGTGCAAGGTGGTTTCTTCCGCGGCGCACCAGTATGGAAGGGCGCATTCCATGATCGAGGCGTCCAACATGTGCGACGCGGACCAAACCTTCTCCGTGGAGCGCATCCAACTGGCCATGGCCATGATCTTTGCCATGGGCGTGGATACCATCACGTCCTATTACGGCGAAGAATTGTTCGATGAAGCGGGTTACCGGCGCTTTACTGCATATACCTCCCGCCTGGGCGCATTGCTGGATGGCGGAACCCACGAAAGCCAGGCGCTGGTCTATTATCCCTATGAACAATTTGCGGCGCTTTCCGTGGTGGCAAAGGCAGATCCATTTCCGGAGGCTGTCGCGATGCAGCGCGCTTTGGAGGAAATTTCGGAAACATTGCTTTCGGGACAGGTGGACTATGATTTCATCAACAAGGAAATCCTGTGCCGCTGTTCGTTTGAGAATGGCCGGGTGATCACGCCCTGCGGGGAACGGCCTGGCATGCTGATCTTCCCGGATGTGCCCTTTGTGGATGCGGAGATGGGAGATTGGATTGCCCGGGCCGTAGAGGCCGGCGTGCGCGTGATCTTTGTGGGGAAGCAGCGGGAAATTCCGGGGCTGGCGGAGGATTGCGGCGTAGAATTCGCGGAAGAAGCGCTGCGGTTGCAATCCGTGGATTTTCGAATTGCGGATGCGCCAAAGCTGGTTTGCATGCACAAGCGGTTTGAAGGACGGCAGGTATATCTGCTGGTCAATACGGGAGAAACGGAAATCAACCGGGAAGCTTCCGTGCCGGGCACGGGAGGAGAACTGCTGTGCCTGGACTTTGACACGGGGGAAATTCGGAAATTGCCCTTCCGGGACGCCAACGGACGGCGGAACTTTGCATTGCGGCTGCCTGCCATGACGGCCATGGCGTTGGCGGTTGAGGAAGCGTAAGGAGGATGGAATATGGTGCGGTTTCAGGGCGTTATGCCGCCGGCTGTCACAATTTTTGATTCGCAGGGAAAGATTGATTGGCGCGCAAATTTCCACCATGCAGACTTTCTTTTGGAAAAGGGCGTGGACGGCATCGCCTATCTGGGCACGACGGGAGAATTCGGCGCGCTGACGCTGGAAGAAAAGCGGGATTTCGTGGAGCAAATGGCGCGCCATGTGGCCGGACGTGCCAAAGTGCTGGCAGGGGTATCGGACACATGCCTGAAAAACGTGCTGGAACTGTCGCGTTGCTGTGAAGCCGCGGGCGTGGATGGGCTGTTGGTGTTGCCGCCGTATTTTTCCGTGTATCCGGGAAAGATGCTGGCAAAGTTTTATGACAGTGTTGCAGAGCACACATCTCTGCCCGTGATCCTGTATAATTTTCCGGCGCTGACGGGCTTTGACATGACGCCGGAATGGGTGCGTTCGCTGGCGCTGCGGCATGAGAACATCGTGGGCATCAAGGAAACCGTGCCCGACCCGGAACACGTTGCGCAAATGCTGCGCGTAAAAGACGCCCGCGAGGATTTTGGCGTGTATGCCGCGTATGACGATCAGTTTTTGCGGGCCGTGGAGATGGGCGTGGATGGATTTATTCATGCCGCCGGGAACTTTGCGCCGGAAGCAGCGGTGGCGCTGTGGGAGCATCGAAAGGACGAAACTGCCGCAAAGCAGGATTTTGCCCGCGTTTTGCAGGCCATGGACGTCTACGCGCAGGCGGAACCTCTGTATTTGGCGGTGAAGGAAGCGGTATACCTGCGGGTACTGGGAAGGCGCGGGGGAGAAAGGCTTCCCGCTTGTGCGTTGAATGCGGAACAAAGCGATGCCGTAAAGCGCATTCTTCGGGAATTGCAATACATTGCATAAGGGATAAAGGAGAAAAATGGTATGAAAATTACGGGGGTAAAGCCGGTATTGCTGTCCTATGAATACAAAAAGGACGAGGCATGGGGTTGGTCCGGAGGCAGCGTGCAGGTGTGGCACACTGCGTTGGTGCGGGTGTTTACGGACGAGGGCATCGAGGGACTGGGCGAAATGGGCACGGGACATTACATTCCCGAAGGTGCGGAAGCGATTTGCCGCTTTCTGGAACAAACCCTGCTGGGACAGGATCCCATGGAAATTGACGTGCTGTTTCAAAAGATGTACAAATTGGGGGCCAATTGGGGAAGGCGCGGCTTGGCCATGGGCGTGATCAGCGGCATCGAAAACGCCTTGTGGGATATCAAGGGCAAGGCCTTGGGCGTTCCGGTGTGGAATTTGCTGGGCGGACGATATCGCAAACAGATTCGCGCCTATGCCAGCGGCGGCATGGAGAAGCCTCTGCCCAATTTGATCGAGGAAATCGCGCATTACCTGGATCGCGGCTTTACGGCAGTGAAGATTCGCGGCGGCTATGACGTGCGTCGGGACGCCGCCATGTGCGAGGGGATTCGCAAGGAACTGGGGTTCGATTTCGATCTGGCGTTGGACTGCGGACAGGGCTATGTGCCGTTTCCATGGTCGGCCCGCCAGGCGCGGCAGGTGGTGGACGCATTGGCGCCGTACAAGCTGTTTTTTGTGGAGGAGCCATGCCGGACCGATGATTTGGATGTTTACAGCCAGATAACCGCCAACAGTCCGCTGCCAATCGCCGGCGGCGAAAACGGCTGTTCCATTTACGAATTCAAGCAGCTGATTGACAAGCGCTGCGTGGACATCATCCAGCCGGACGTAACCCATGCGGGCGGCATTGGCGAAGTCAAACGCGCGGCGGAATATGCAAATCTCAACGGCATTTCCGTGGCGCCCCACGTGTTCCGCTCCGGCGTGTCTTTTGCGGCGCATTTGCATCTGCTCAGCGCCATTCCCAACGCCTTGGCCTTTGAATACCAGCAGATTGCCAATCCTTTGCGGGAGGAACTGCTCAACGAAAAGCCGGTGCTCAAGGATGGAATGCTGGAAGCACCGTGTTCTCCCGGCTTGGGCGTACACATTGACGACAGCATCATTCGTGCGTTCCCATATCGGCCCGGCACGGAGCAACGGTTTAAGGTGGAATCGATATAACGGATCACAACCGCTTGTGGTTCCTGGAAGGATGAGAGAAGGAGGCGTTTGAGATGTATCAGGCGAAAATTTTGCCCACGGCGCGCATCCATTGCGACGAAGGGGTGCTCTTTCGGGGAGGAGAAAAACAGCGCACGCGCCCCATCAATTGTTATGCGTATCTCTTGGAAGGAAATGGACGCAAGGTTTTGATCGACACCGGCGTAAAGGACATGGACGCGGTAAATTGGACGAAGCGAGGCGCGGGAACCTGGCGGCGCGAGGACGGCGATGCGGATTTGGAAGCGCATTTGCGCGGATTGGGAATCCGTCCGGAAGAGATCACCCACGTGATCCTGACCCATGCCCATTACGATCACATCAGCGCGGTGTCCTGCATGAAAAACGCGCAGATCTTTCTGAGCGAAGCGGAATGGACCAGCCTGTTCGCGGAAGAAAACCCCATGGGCCCCGTGCTGAAGGAAGTGCGGGAATTTCTGCTGCAGCAGCAGGAGCGCGGCAAGGTGTGCCTGACGCAGGACGGCAGTATTGTGGCGGAGGATATCGTGCTGCATGTCTTTCCCGGCCACAGTCCGGGCAGTCAGATGGCGGAGGCGCAGACACAGTTCGGGCCTACGTTGTTCACGGGAGACGCGGTGTTCCTGCTGGCGAACGTGGAAGAAAAACGCCCCATTGGCTTCTGCGCCATTCCGGAGGGCGCGGAGCAGGCGTTGGCATTTTGCAGGAAATTTCAGGGCGTTTGCATGACGGGTCACGATCCAGCGTGCGAAGCCCGGTTTGGAGAAAAAACGCATGGATGATTTCAGCGGAAAGATTGCCTTGGTGACTGGAGCAAGCCGTGGAATTGGAAAAGCGATTGCCTTGGCGTTGGCGGAAGCAGGGGCATACGTAATTGTGAACTATGTGTCCAACGAGAAAGCGGCCGGGGAAACAATGGAGGAAATTCGCCGCTTGGGCGGACATGGAGAAACCTTTCGGGCCAACGTGCAGGACGCAGAGAACGTGGAGGCCATGTTTCAGCACATTCGAACTGCTCACGGCAAGCTGGATATCCTGGTAAACAATGCCGCAATCCTTTCCCGCGTTCCGTTTTTGGAAATGTCTCTGGACGAATGGGAACGCGTCATGGATGGAAACGTCCGCGGATATTTTCTGTGCGGACAGCAGGCGGCGCGCATGATGGTGGAACGCGGATATGGCAGAATTATCAATATTTCCTCCATTTCGCAATATCAGGCGGCGGTGAATCGATCCCATTATTGCACCAGCAAGGGCGCCATTGGCATGCTGACCAAATGCATGGCGCTGGAATTGGCGGGAAAGGGAATTACGGTGAACAGCGTGGTGCCGGGCAGCATTCATACGGATTTCAACAACGACGTGCTGTCGGATCCCCAATACTATGCGGAATGTCTTCGCAAAATTCCCGCCGGCCGATTGGGGTGCGCGGCGGATGTGGTGCCGCCGGTAATGATGCTGGCGTCGGATGAGGCTGGCTATATTACGGGCGCGTCTGTTGCGGTGGACGGGGGCGTTTTGGTACAATAGGAGGTGAAAGCGTGGAGAGAAAGCTGACGAACGTATGCCCGGTGGTGAACGTGCCTTTCTGTGAAAACGGCGATATCGATTTGGAAGGGTTTCACAAAGTCATTGAGTATACCCTGGATCAGGGCGTGAAGAGCCTGGCCTTGTTTGCGTTCAACAGTGAACCGCACAAGATGACCTGGAAGGAAAAATGCGGCTTGATTCCGGAATTTATCCGCGCAGTGGGCAATCGGGCGTTTGCCTTGGTGGGATTGATCGACAATGCAATGTCCGGATGTATGGAATTGGCGCGCCTGGCAGAGCAGTCCGGCGCGAACGGACTGATTCTGTATCCGCCCTCCATTGCTACGCCGGGAATTGACGGATTGACGGACTTTTTTCGGGAAATCGCGGCTGCTACGTCGCTGCCGGTGATGCTGCAGGACAATCCGCGTTCCACCGGCGTGAGCATGTCCGCAGATTTTCTGGCGGCGCTGCCGGACAAGATTCCGAATTTCCGGTGGCTAAAGGTGGAATGCCCGTTTCCTTCCGCAAAGATTCGCCTGCTGACGGAAAAAACACAGGGAAAATTGCTGTGTCTCAGCGGAAACGGCGGTATTCATGCCGTGGATGCGTATTTGTGCGGAGCGCGCGGCCTGATGCCGGGCGTATGCGTTGCGGGCGCGTTTCAGAATTTGTACGACATGCTGGATCGCGGGGAAACGGAAGAGGCGCGAAACGCCTTTGAGAAGCTGCTGCCGCTGGTGTGGTATGAGGATCAATCGCTGGAGTTTTACATTGCCTGCGAAAAGGCGATCTTGCGTCGGGAGGGCGTCATTGCCTGCGAGGCGAGCCGCAGACCGGGCGTTACGCTGTCCGCGGAGCAGAAAAAAGAATTGTTTGCGTTATACGATCGGCAAAGGAGATAACATACATGTTGTGCTTGGAAGGCAATGGATATCGCGCTACTTTTGACCATGCAACGGGTGGATTCAGGTCGTTTTGCGCCCACGGAGAAGAACAGCTGGCCTTGGAAGCGCGGAATCCCCTGGCGGAAATTCGCATGTTGCGGGCGGACGGAACGCTGTGCCTGTTGGAAAGCGATGCGGCAAGGACGATTCGCGTCAAATTGGATGGGACAAACCTCCTGGCCGGGTATGAGGGATTTCCAGGCTTTGAAAATCTGCGCGTCACAATTCGGGCGGCGGCAGAAGCGGACGGTCTGCGCTTTACGGCGAAGATTGACAACGGCACGGATGCGTTCGTGGAAAATTTCGCATGTCCGTGCGTCAGCGTGCCGGGAAAACTCATCGGAGACGGCGGCGATTCCAGGATTTTCTGGCCTTACGCGGAGGGACTGGTGTATGAAGAAGCATCCAGGTGCGTGGGGGAACAGGTTCGCGGAACCGATTTCGCTTCTTTGGAGCGAAGCAGGAACCTGATCTATCCGGGATTTGTGCAAATGCAGTATATGGCGCGGTATGCCCGGGACAAAGGCATGTATCTGGCCGCCCATGATACGGAAGGAATGCCCAAGACCATTGCCGTATATCGCCATGATGGTTGTTTGCGCATGGATATTCGTACGTTTCCCTGCGTTGCGCCCCATTCTCAATGGGAGCAGGCGTTTCCCGTGGTTGCCGCTCCCATGCGGGGAGATTGGCAGGATGCTTCGGAGATGTATCGGGATTTCCTGGAACATTCTGCTTTTCCGTTGCCGCCCCGGTTGTCGGAAAACCCGCGGTTTCCGCGCTGGGCGTTGAAGCATCCCGTGGTGGTGATCTATCCGCCGAGAAGCGTTCGGGGAACGGGCTATATGGGGCCGAACGAATTTTTCCCTTATGTCCATTCCATCAAGTACCTGGAGGATTTGAGCGAGGACATCGATTCGGATATCATGGCGTTTTTGCCGTACTGGGAGGGAACGGCGCCTTGGGCAGGGCCGTACAGCTGGCCGCCTTTTGGCGGGGAAGCGCCCTTTCAGGAATACGTGGACCGCATGCATGCAAAGGGTTGGCGCGTGGGCGTATATGCCAGCGGCCTTAACTGGACGGACCGGCATCTTACCACGGATTATGACCGTACCCAGGAGCGCATCCAGCGCGGATTGACCAAGGATATGTGCAGATTGCCGGGAGAAGCGCTGCTGCCGGGCATTTGCACAAGCATTCGCACGGGCTATTGCATGTGTTCTCAATGCGACGAGACGAAAGCGATTGCCTACGACGAATTCTCTCACATGCTGGACGCGAACGTTGACTACGCCCAGTATTTCGATCAGCACATGGGCGGGCAGGGATACATTTGCTATGGCGCGGAACACGGACATCCTGCCTGTTACGGCAAGTGGTCTGTGGAATCCATGCGCGCAATATACAAACACATGTTTGGCATGATCGGAGAAAAAAACCGGGATGCGGCCATCGGAACGGAGGGCGCTCCGGCGGATTTCTATGCGGACAAATTGTATTTTAACGATTTGCGCTGGCATCTGTCCATGGCGCGCGGCGTGCCGGTGCCGGCCTACAATTACGTGCTGCATGCTTATTGTCTGAATTTTATGGGGAACCAGTGCGACGTTGATGCCAACATTTCCCGGGCGGAAAATCCGGATTCCCTGCTGTATGCCATTGCGTATTCCTTTGCTGCAGGCGATTTGCTTACGCTGGTGCTGAAATCCGGCGGGGAGATTCATTATGACTGGGGCATGAGCTGGCTGCATCCCGGCCCGAGGCAGAGGCCTGTCAAGGCGCTGGTGCGAAACCTGAGCGGCATGCGCAGGCGCATGGAAAAATTCTTGCAGGGAGGGCGAATGCTGAAAACGCTGCCATTTGGACAGGAAGGCACGTTTCAAATGCGCCGCAGGGATGGTACGGTTCTGACAGTGGGCGAAGTGCTGTCCAGCCGGTGGCAGGCGGAGGATGGGGAAACCATGCAGCTGTTCGTGAATCACACGCAGCATGACGTGGAGATTTCCTTTGACGCGCCCTACGCGTCCGCCATACAGGCGCAGGACAGGGAGGCCTGGCAGGATGGCCGGAAGGTCGTGCCGGCGCTCTCCTGCGTGGCGGTGATTCTGAGATAGGGGAAACGGAGGATGGCAGGGATTGCCATCCTCCGTTTTGGTTCGCAGAAAAGGCGTATTCCATTGCGAAGCGTGAACGGGCAGAGAAATCAGATTTCCTCGTCCGGAATGATCTCCGGGGAACGATCGTTCTCGCCGGGAATGTGCAGCCGCACGCCGTCGGCAATCAGGCGGTGCTGCAATGCGGAAACGTTCAACGCGCCGGCGTCCTCCACGTTGTCGCGGATGCACATGGCGGCTGCGGTGCCTGCGGCCTGCCCCGTGAGCATGCAGGTTCCGATAATGCGCGTGGTGGAGTGGGCAACATGGTCTACGCCGATGCATCTGCCGCATACCAACAGGTTGTCCGCGCCCTTGGGCACCAGCGCGCCATAGGGAATGTCGTAAGCGCTGCATCGCACAGGGCCGCCCAACGCCATGGATTTGCCCTTGGGGTCGTGAATGTCAATGATATAGGATCCGTGGGCGATCACGTCCTGCATGGGCACGCAATTGATCGCTTCTTCGCCGTGCAACACGCGCCGGCTTACCAGGCGGCGGCTTTCCCGAACGCCCAGCCGCGCGGAAGGCTGAATCAAATACGCGTGTTCAAAGCCGGGAATCAAGCGCCGCAGCAAATCCAAAATAGGAAGAATCTGCAATTCTGCGTCCAGCGTGCCCTGATTCAGCGAATCCGCATCCGCGCCGTTGATTTCTGTCACGCGGGACATGTTGATGATGAATTCCCCCGGACGCGCGCCTTGAAAAATCAGGAAACGCCCCTGGGGCAAGGGCAGATAATCTCCGTTTTCCTCAAAGCCAACCTGATTTGCATAGGGCAGCTTTTCAAAGTCCTCCCGCGTGATGCCGAAATCCGCATAGGTAAAGCGCTTGTTGTTGTATTGCGCATAGGAGCCTTCCTTTACGCCGCCCACCGTGAACATGACCGACGATGGCTGCACGGCGCCCGGAGCCGGACAGGTATATTTGCTGTGATCGAAGTGCAACCGGCCCAAGCCGGCTTCGATCAATCGATCATATACGCCCGGTTCGCTGCCGAAAACGGATTCTTCCCCGGCGTTGGCAAACAAATCGCCGTCGCCGCTGGCGTCGATGAACTGTTTTGCGCAATAGCGGCGCAGTCCGGATTTCGTGGCGGCAATGACGCCTGTGAGCTTGCGGCCGTTTCGTTCGACGGAAACCAGCTTGGTGAAAAAATGCACCTGCACGCCGGCCTTGTGCAGCATATCCAGCAGCGTCAACCCCAGCAAAGAGGGCATGCTGTGTTCCGCGCCGGGGCGTTCTCCGTCGGTACAAAACGCGTGCATCTTGTCCAGCACTTCTTGCATAATGCCGCCGAAACTTTCTCCGCGGCGATCTTTGGTGGCGGAAATGGGCGCAACCATGCCCAGACTGGCCAAGCCGCCCAGCATGCCGCACTCGTCCATCAAAATTGTATTCCATCCCTGGCGAGCGGCGGCCAATGCGGCGCAACAGCCTGCGGGTCCGCCTCCCACAATCAGAATGTCGCTTTGCGTTTCGGATTGTATGGGCAATACAACCGTTTTTTCCATGATGAATCCCTCCTGTTTGGCGCCTTGCGCGCTTGGTATTCCAAATATTCCGAATGCGGAAAAACCGCATTTTACGGACAGCGGTGCATGGATGGAGATTGGCCGGTGTTTCGCTTGAATGCCCGGCGAAAGCTCTTGTCGCTGGCGTAACCTACCTCCAGGGCGATTTCCTCAATGGTTCTGCTGCTGTCGCCCAACAATTCAATGGCGCGCTCTATTCGCAGCTTTTCCACGTATTCCGAAAAACTCAGCCCTGTCACCTGACGAATCCAAGGGGAAAGCCGCCGGTCGCTTACGCCAAATTTTAACGCTACGCCCACCAGATTGAGATCGTAATCCATAAAATGTGCGGAGATATATGCCAAAATGTCCTGAATCAGTTGATCCTGCTCGTGCTGTTGGCTATCTCGGCTGTGCTGGCATAGCGTTTCGTAATAGGAACTCAGCAGCGCAAAGAAGCGTTCCAGGGGAATATCCGCCAAAGAATGAACAATTTCATCGTCCAAGGATTCGTGATAACCGGCCGCGCGCAGCGTGTTGAGCATATGCGCACAAAGAAGCTGTTTTTCAAACTGCGAACGCGCGTTGTTTCCGCTGTTGCGGGCATAAAGAAGCAGCAGGTGCTCCCGCAGGGCGCTGAAATTTCCGCCTGCCGCGAAATGGCGCAACAGTTTTTCGTCTTCGCTGGTATAATCATACGCTGGATCAATGCGCAAATCCTTGGCGCATACCAGGTAGCCGCCGCTGGCAGGCCTGGAGGACACCAGATCCCGCAAGGTTCGGAAGGAATGGGAGACGTAATTGAGCTGATCGCATTCGCACCCAACGTACATGGTGGCGTCGCAGGCCAACGTTTGCGTAACCTCCCAACAAAATTTCGACAATACCCGCTGCATTTGTTCGAATCGGTCCGGCGCATCGTCCAACATGGCCAAAAAGAGCATCCGTTCCGGGCCATCCATGCTAAGATAGCGGAATTCCGTTCCAAGATCCTTGACCAATTCAAGAATGACCACGTGCATTCTGTCCGCGATGGTCAGCGGCGTGCCGCTATCCTGGGCGTACAAAGATAAGGCGATGGCGCGATAGTGTTCCGCATCCAAGGAAAAATCAAGTTCGGCCAGCTTTTCCGCCAGGGGAAATCCATCCGGTGCATTTTGATAGATCAGCGCGGAAAGCATGGCTGTACGCAAATCCATGCGGCTGTTTTGCAATTGCTGTTCCTGCTTTCGGTTTAATTCCGCCAATTGCTCCATGGACTGCTGCACATATTTGAAGGGATTCAACGTGGACGGTTCGGAGGACTTTGACAAATGCGCGATGGTTTGCTGAATCGGGCGATGACTGTTGCGCAGGAGCACCAGCATCAAGATGGTGCTTAGCAACACAAGGGGCACCAGGCCTCTGGCGATTTCCAGGGACATGCCCAAGGCGCTATGGGTGAAATACGCTTTGGGCGTGCCGATGTACAGCGTCAATCCATAGGCATTCAAAGGTTTTGCGCAAAGAATCAGGCTTTCCTTTCCAAGGCGGATCTCGGAAAAGCCGTCGAAGGTTCCATATTTGGCGAAAAGGGTTTGCAAATCCATATCCGGGTTGGTTGTGTACAAGACGGTGCCCTGCTGGTCGCACAGGGAAAGAAACCCCAATTCGTCATAGGCGCTGTAATGGCTGAAGGTTTCCAAAATGCTTTCCACATTCAGGAAAAACAGAATGCGCCCCGGATTGCGCGTTCCATAGGAAAGCCGCTTGGAATACATCAGCGTGGTGTCCTCTGTGCCGGTTCCCGTTGCAAACAAGCGCGAAAAACTGGAATCGTTCAGAATTTCATCATGCCAGGCGGCGCAGCTGTAGCCTTCCAACGCAAAACTTCCCTCATAATAGGAATCAATACGCAGATACCCCGCCTGAGCGTCCAGAATGGAATCGCTGGAAGCGCTGTATATGTAGAAACCCGAGAGAATGTCGCTGGGATCGTTCAACACGGGCAGCACGTCCAACACGGCGCGCATCTGCGCGGTCAGCTTGTTTTTTTGCGTGCCCGTCATGCGAAGATACTGCTCAAAGCATTGCAAACGCATCAAGGAAGCTGCATAGGCATCGGCGTCCTGCAAAGAGCTTTCCAACCGTTCCATGCCAATTCCTGCCATGGAGGATTGAATTTCCATTTCCCGGGCAATGGCGAAATGCAGCGACTGATAATACGCGAAAAAGCACGTGAGAATGGGCAGAACGACCATCGCGGCGTAAAACAGGAGAAGCACGCGCAGCATCCGTTTGGAGCCGCTGGTTCTTTGCCGGGCCATAGGGCATCTGCACCTTCCTTCGCTGCGCAATGCTTTGTGGATGAAATCGCCTTATCGCCTTATTATAGACCATTTTTCTCAAATACGTCAAGCGAATTGACAAAAGAGTGTGGTGTGGTGCGAAAGTGTCCGATGGGGAAATCCGAAATTGGGCGATGCTGGGATGAATTGTCCCTTTACGTTTGTGCTGTTCTTCCTGTATACTGAGTTATGGGAAACACAAGCCAAAAAGGAGGATACAACATGTTTCGGAAAACTCTTGCTTTGATCATGACCTTGTGCCTATGCCTGACGGCGTTGGCCGCCCAAGCCGCTGTTACCGCGGACGGCGCGCTGCCCATTGTGGACGAGCCGGCGGAATTGACGATTTGGGCTTCCATTCCCGGCGGCATGGACGACTACACCAACAACGCCACCACCAAGTGGTTTGAGGAAAAGACCGGTGTGCATGTCAATTGGATTGAAGTGGCCAACGCGGAAGCCGCCACGCTGTTCAACACTTCCATCGCCAGCGGCGATTTCCCGGATATTTATTGCCGGGGCGGATCCGGTGCGGAGGTATTGCAATACGCCGAGGACGGCGTGATTATTCCCCTGAACGACTTGATTGAGGAATATGGATATTATTTGAAACAGCGCCTGGAGGAAATGCCGGAGGTGCGGGAAGCGATTACTGCGCCGGACGGCAACATTTACGGTTTCCCCAGGATCAGTTACAATCTGTACGGCGCCTCTCCCAACAAGCTGTGGGTGTACAAGGAGTGGTTGGAACGCTACATGGAAGAAACCGGCGCGGAACAACCCAACACAGCAGAGGAATTGGAAGCGATGCTGCTGTTTTTCCGGGATAACGACATGAACGGCAACGGCGATACCACCGACGAAATCGTGATGACCGGTCAGTACAACTACGGATTTGACGGCGGCAACCCGGTGTATTATTTGCTCAACGCGTTCACGTATGTTCCGTCTTTCAACGGATATTTCTACATCAACGATGACGGCGAATACACCACCGAAGTGATGAGCGACGAAATGCGGGAAGGTCTGCGTTACGCGAACCGCTTGTACGAAGAAGGGCTGATTGCGGAAGAAACGTTCGTGCAGGATTTGGTGACGTTCCGCAGCCTGACCACCACCACCAAGGATAAGGTCATTGTTGCGACAGCCGCGGCGCCCTATCCCTTCCGTTTGCTCACCCTGCAGTCCGGGGTGGAAAACGCGGTGGAATTTACGGATTACGAATGCCTGGAGCCCTTGCAGCGCGCGGACGGAACCACGGTGACGCCTGGCGTCAATTCCGGCATTTACAACATCGGCACCACGGGCATGATCACCACGGCCTGTGAAAATCCTGAAGTCGCCATGCGCTGGATGGATTTCTTCTACAGCGACGAAGTGATCCAGTATCTGAACTGGGGCGGCGAGGAAGGCTCCGGTTGGGAATGGCAGGATGTGCCCTCCATTGGCGGCGACGAGAAGGCGGTGGTGTCGTTGATCGATGCGACCACCAGAAACGCCATCTGGAACCCGGATTTCGTGGGTTGCCGTTGGACGACGGAGGATACCATCCTGCAACAGGCGGATGCCAACGATGAGGTTTCCCTGCGCGTAAAGTATGGCAAGATGTACTTGCAATACACAAAGTTTGAAAACCGCCCGACCTGCATTTGGTGCACGGACATGGATCTGGCCGCAGAATACAGCGAATTGCATACGCTGATCAACGACTACATCACCACTTCCATCAACGAATTCGTGCTGGGCATTCGGGATGTGGACAGCGATGCGGATTGGCAGGAATACATCAGCACATTGGAGGACATGGATTGCCAGCGCTACATCGAAGTGGCGGAAGAATACTACTTCGGCTAACGTCAACGCGCCTGGAATCGGAATGCTGGGAGGCTTGCGAGAGCCTCCCAGCGCTTTCCCGAATCCGGCGTCTCGCAAAAACCATACGCGGAAAGGAAGTGGCCTTATGTCGGGCGACGGAAACAGAAGCATCGTCAAGCATTTTCGCAGATACGGCGCGCTGTACATCATGTTGATCCTGCCCATGACCGTGCTGATTCTGTTCCATTATGTGCCCATGTACGGGGTGCAAATTGCCTTTCGCAATTATCGAATCACCCGGGGAATCGCCGATAGTCCATGGGTGGGCTTCAAATATTTTATCAAGTTCTTTCGGTATCATAATTTTTGGCAAATTATTCGCAACACGCTGGTTGTGAATTTGTATTCGCTTTTGACGTTTCCGCTTTCGCTGATTCTGGCGCTGCTGCTGGCGCACGTGCCATTTCGGCGTTTTGCGAAAATTGTTCAAAACGCCAGCTATGTGCCGCATTTCATTTCCATGGTTGTGCTGTGCAGCATGGTTATTCAGTTTACCAACGCCCGAACGGGCATGATCAACAGCTTCCTGGGGCTGTTTGGCGTTCCGCCGGTAAACTATATGGCCAAAAAGGAATATTATTATAGCATTTATGTGTGGTCCGGCGTTTGGCAGAATCTGGGCTACAGTTCCATCATTTACATTGCCGCCTTGGCGGGCATTTCTCCCGAACTGCACGAAGCGGCGATTATGGATGGCGCCAGCATTGTAAAGCGCATTTGGCACATCGATGTTCCCGGCGTGATGCCAACGTTTTGCATTTTGCTGATTATGCGCTGCGGTTCTTTGATGAACGTGGGCTTTGAAAAGGCGCTGCTTCTGCAAAATTCGCTGAATATGTCCGTGTCGGAAGTGATCAGCACCTATTCCTATAATATTGGCTTGAATTCGGCAACGCCCCAGTATTCTTATGCTTCTGCCATCGGCCTGTTTACGTCGGTGATCAATTTGATCATGCTGTGTCTGGTCAACAGCGTGGTAAAGCGTGTGAGCGACAGCTCTCTTTGGTGAGGTGCATGGTATGAAAAAGCGTTCAAAAAATGCGGTTTGGTATACGCGAGGCGATGTCGCATTTCTTGTGGTGGACGTTCTGGTGCTGTCGGCGCTGTTTGTGGTGGTTCTGTATCCGCTGCTGTTTGTGGTGTCTTCCTCTTTCAGCGGAGGCAGCGTGCTGACGGGACTTTCTTTGATTCCGGAACGAATTTCCTTTGAAGGTTACAGAGCCGTGTTTGAATATTCCTATGTATGGAGCGGCTACCGGAATTCCGTGATATACACGGTGCTGGGAACTGCAATTGCCATGGTAACCACGATTTTGTGCGCATATCCTCTTTCCCGGACGGATTTCCGGTTTGGCAAATACGCCATGGGGCTTTGCGTGTTTACCATGTATTTCAGCGGAGGATTGATTCCCACATATATCTGGATCAAAAACATGGGTCTGCTGAACAGCATGTGGGCGATTGTGTTGCCCGGAGCCTTGAGCGTTTACAACATGATCGTCATGCGCACCTATTTCGGTTCGCAAATTCCCAAGGAATTGCGGGAATCCGCGCAAATCGATGGCTGCGGCGAATGGCGTTATCTGGTTCAAATCGTTTTGCCCTTGTCCGGCGCGGTGCTGGCGGTGGTTACGCTGTATTATGCCGTCGCGCGGTGGAACGCGTATTTTGATTCCATGATTTATTTGCAGGACAGATCGCTGCTGCCGCTGCAAAACATTTTGCGGGAGGTCATGATTGTCAACACATCCAATACCTTGTATACCGACGTGGAGGCGCAGGCGGCGGCGGAACAGCGCGCCGAACTGGTGAAATACTCCATGATCGTCATCGCTTCCGCGCCAATGATGGTTTTGTATCCATTTGTGCAAAAATTCTTCGTGAAGGGCGTCATGCTTGGTTCTGTAAAGGGGTAAAAACCGTTGGCGGAAAATGGGCCTCGGCCGGCGCGCCGGGGCCATTGCGTTGTTTTCGGGGCGCGCTTTACAAAATGCTAAGGCAGCGAGAGGAACTTAGAAACGCCAGCGGACGCTGCAAAGCAGAATCCGTCCAATTCCGTGGAAATCCCCGGGCCGGTTTTGCGGGCTGCGGGG
>JAQXRL010000268.1 GCA_029218505.1 Eubacteriales bacterium
TTGCGAATATCAATTTTGAATTGCCGGCGTTGGCGCATGGAACGCGTGCCCGAATTCGAAGCTGTTATGAGTATGTGCGGTATCTGGAGTCGTTTTTGACCAAAAAGCCGAAGCTTAAGGAAGCGTATCCGGAACCCACCCCCAATACCCCCCCCAGTGAAACGTGGTCGGACGACATTACCAAATCCATTGCGGGCATTCCCTCCATGGTAAACGATTTTACGGGCGGCAGCTTTATGGAAACCCACTATCATTCGCAGTTTGATAACAATGCCTTTTATGATGAAAAGGTGTATCGGCTTCACCATGAACTGTTCGCCCTGCTGGTGGAGGCGTTGGATCACACGGCGGTAGCGCCGCTGTGCTTTTCGCCGGTCATGCTGCATGCCATGAAGGGAGGCGGCGCCGCGCCGGCTTTTGTGGGAAAGCAAATTCGGGATCAACTGGCGCGGTTCGCCGTGTTGCTGCATCATGCCCGGGAGCGGGCGGAACGGGAATATGAGGAAATAACGGACGTAAACGCGCGATATGCCTGCCTGTTGGACGAAGGAAGGCTGGAAGAGGCAGAAAGGGTGTATCAGGCGTCCCGGGAACTGGAGGTGCGGGTGCTGAAAAAGTTTCGGGCAGAACAGGATGCGTTTGTTCGCATGGATTGGTATGGCAACGTATTGTATCCTCATGAGATCCTGCTAAAGAATTTGCGGCTCTTGTGGGAGGCGATATGCAGCCTGCGGGAGGGAGAATTGGGAAACGCTTTGCGCCAGTTGTATCAGGTGGACAACAATGCCTACGCGTTCACGTTTGATGAAGACGTATACCGCCATTTTACGGATTATGTGTTGCGGCAGCCCAAATCGCGCCTGAAATGGGGCTATGGCCGTTTGGTAGAGCATGAAAACCTGTATGGGCTGGTACGGGCGCTGTTGGAGAAACAAAAGGCGGGAAAATGCGATTACGCGGAAGAAATCGGCCAGCTGGAGCGCGTGTGCGACCGGCAACGCACGTTGTTATCGCAGGTGGTGGACACGCTTTGCCGCGCGTTGGAGCAAAGCTTTCTTTAAGAAAGCAGCGCCGTGCAATTTGGATTTGCGCGGGCCAACCTTGCGGATACAGAAAAAGCCCGGGAGAGTGGAACGACTTATGGTGAGCGACAAACTATATCGCGTGCAGAAAAAAGATCTGCCCAAACTGGAACAGCTGTTGAGCCGTTGCTTTGCGGACGATCCCTTGTATCATACGCTGATTCCGGATCCGGATGTGCGAAAGAGATTGTTGCCGGAATTGTTTCATTGCGATATGGACGAATTTTACGCGACCTGTGAGATTTTTTCGGAGAACGAACAACTGCAAGGCGTGTTGGTAGTTTCGGATGAAGCGGAGCCATACAACATCTTTCAGTATTACTTTTCCCAGGCAATCGCGGCGCTGCAAACGGATACATATCTGATTTTGGAGGATCCATCGCTGAAAACATTTCGGAATTTTATCAAGGGCGAGCAATATCTGAATGCCAGCTGGACGCACAGACTGCATCAGGATCAGCGGCTGCATGTGGTATACCTGGCGGTAGATCCGGTCGTGCAGCATCACGGAATTGCGGCGTTTTTGATGAATGAGGTAATTGATTACGCCAGACGGCACAAAATGATGATTTCTCTGGAAACGCACAACGAGAAAAATCTGGAGTTTTATCAAAAGTTCGGGTTTCAGGTGTTTGACGTTCTGGAAAAGAATTTTTCTTTGAAGCAGTATTGCCTTATTCGGCCATGCGAAGAAGACGCGCATGAACGCAAACGCTGCTGATTGCCAAAGACGCCGTTTTTCGGGTCCTTGCCTGGACTGCGAAAAACGGCGCCGGTTTTTGTCATTTGCCCATCGGCGGGTCGGAAACGTTTTTGGGTTTGAACCATAGTCCATATTGATCCTCATTTTGCAGGGCGGACAGCAGAAGTTCCCGGGCGTTGGGGTATTTCCGGCAGATGCCATCCAGCAGCTGCTTGATTTCCTCACGCTTGGTAAATCCGTTTGCCGGACAGCAGGACTTCATGACGGGCAGCTTCAACTGGTTTACCACGCGAATGATGTGCTTTTCGGGCACATAGACCATGGGGCGAATCTGGGTGACGCCGGAGCGGGAGAGGAACGTGGACGGATGGAAGGTATGAATGCGTCCCTCGTACAACATGGAGAGAAACAGCGTTTCCAGGGCGTCATCCCGGTGATGTCCCAAAGCAAGTTTGTTGCAATTCAATTCCCGGCACAGATCCGTCAAAGCGCCTCTGCGCATTTTGGAACAGAGGGAGCATGGGTTTTTCTCCTTGCGCTGGTTGAATACCACATCGCCAATGTCGGTGTCCTTCACGACATAGGGCACATTCAGCTTTTCACACAGCGCGGAAATGGCGGAAGTGTCCGTCTGTCCCAAACCAATCGTAAGCGTTACCGCGGTGAGGGAATACGGGTTTTTGCAAAAACGCCGGTATAGGGAAAGCGCATACAGCAACATCAGGCTGTCCTTTCCGCCAGATACGCCCACGGCCACGCGGTCTCCTGGCTGGATTAACTGAAAATCCTGATCTGCCCGGCGAATGCAACCCAATATTTCCTTCATTCGTATTCCTCCGCGTCAAACAAGTAATCTGGTGGCAATGCTGAACAGAATCAGCAGAGAGCAAGCGTCCACGATGGTGGTGATCAGGGGACTGGCCATCAACGCAGGATCCAGGCCCACGGATTTGGCCAGCAGCGGCAGGGTACACCCCAGGGCCTTGGCCAGAATGACCGTTAGAAACATGGAGATGGATACAATCAGCGCGATGATTGCGGTGGTGTGGTTTAGCAGCAACAAGCGGCCAAAGTTCACCAACGCCAAAATGATTCCCAACAGCACGCCTACCCGCAATTCCTTCCACAAGCATCGCAAAATATCGGAAAATTGAATTTCACCCAACGCAAGGCCACGAATGGAAAGCGTGGAAGCTTGCGCGCCGCAGTTGCCGCCTGTGTCCATCAGCATGGGAATGCAGGCGATCAGCGCGACGCCCATGGCGCCCGCGGAGGAAAGAATGTTCTCAAAATGGGTGATGATCATGCCGGTAAAGGTGGCGGAAATCATTAAAATCAACAACCAGGGCAGCCGGTTTTTGCACAGGGTGATCACGGGGGTCTTCAGATACTCATCTTCCGAAGGCAACATGGCGGCCATCTTTTCAAAGTCCTCGGTGTTTTCCTCTTCAATGACGTCCACAATGTCGTCTACGGTAATGATGCCCACCAGACGGTTTTCCCGGTCGACCACGGGAATGGACATCAGGTCGTATTTGCGAACCGTGTCGGCGACAAATTCCTGGTCGTCGGTGGTGGTCACGGAAATCACCTGTGGGTTCATCAACGTATCGATGATTGCGTCGTCAGAAGCCAGCAGCATCTTGCGCAGCGCCACCGTTCCCAGCAGCACCCGGCGGTCATCCAACACATACAGGGTGTAGATGGTTTCCTTGTCCACGCCGTTTTTGCGAATTTCCGCCATGGCGTGCCCTACGGTAATGCCCGTATGGCATTCCACATATTCGATGGTCATAATAGAACCGGCGCTGTTTTCCGGATAGCGCAGGAATTGATTGATCTGCGCGCGCTTGGTTTCGTCGCAGCCCGCCAGCATTCGGCGCACCAGTCCGGCCGGCATTTCCTCAAAGAAATCCACCGCGTCGTCCATGAACATATCGTCAATGATTCGCAGAGCTTCGCTGTCTTCCAGCGCGTCCATGACCTTGCGGCGCTGGTCGTTGTCCATATAGGAAAACACATCCGCGGAAATATCCTTGGATAACAGCCGGAAGACCATCAGCATCTTCTCGTTGTCCAATCCGCTCAAATATTCCGCAATGTCCACCACGTTCAGCATCGAAAGCGCGCCCTTGAGTTCGCTGATGCGATTGGAGTTTACCAACACGTCCAGCCGGTCGCGAATGATTTCGAAATCCATGGGCAAATTCCTCCTTTCTAAAAAAACGCACACCAAAAACAACGGGTATGGTTTTACCCGCAAGGCAATTTGGGGATAATATCCCCGTTTGCAGATGTGTGTTCAAGAATGAAGGCTTGCCGAAATCAGGATGCGGCAAAGCATCTTGTGCGCATACTTCCATCGGACATGCCGACATGCGACATACATCCGCTAAGGCGTCGCGCCAAACCCATGGGGTTTGCCGTCGGCGGTTCCCAGGGGGAACTCGGAATTCCATCGGAACTTCGACCTCCGTCGTCCATGCTTTGCCACCTCCAATCCCATATGCTGAAAAAAAGAACCCTTAATATCATAATCCTACAAAAGTCCCGCGTCAAGCATTTTTTGGACACGGGTGAAAAAAAGTCGGTTATTTTTTCCAGGGCAACAATTTATCGCCGTTCACCAGCACGGCTTTGCGGGCGATGGCGGCCATGGGATCGTCGGAATGAGAATCGGAATAGAATTCATCCACATTGTCATGCGGAAACCTTTGGCGGAAGCGGCGAACCTTCTCCGCGCCATGACAGTTTTCCCCCCGATACGCGCCCGTATGCGCATCGACGGGAGACGCCATGGCGCAGGCGATTCCCAAGCGTTGGCAGGCGGGCAAAATCAAAAATTCCGGCGAAGCGGAGATGACCACGTCGTCCTCTCGCCGCGTTTGCGCATAAAACGGCTTGATTCGACAAAGATTTTTTTCCCAAAACGCGTTGATTTCCTCTTCCGGGTTTTTTAAGCGGGGCATCAGTGCGGTAAACAGACCTTCCTTAAAGCGTTGCTTGCTCTTTTTGCCCAAAAGATACGCTGTGCCGCTTGCGATTTGGCCGGGAAGGCGCGTCCACAGCATAGGATGCCTGCCCAGACAAAACAATATGAAGCGCACGGTGCTGTCGCCGCGAAAAATGGTGTTGTCAAAATCATACACGTTCATCGAGGAACCTCCCCACAGAAATGCAATGGTTTGTTTCATTCGACGCGCGCCGCGTTTTTTCCTGCGTCATGGCTTGCGCAAACGGCGCAAACGCGATATAATAAAAATGAAGAAGCATAGGCGCTTTGAGGAAGATCGGCGGAGGAAACGCGTTTGTTTGATTATGTAAACACATTTTTGGAACACCCGAGGGAAATGCTCTTGTTTTTGGCGATGGCTTTGCCCGGGCGGTTGCTGGCAATTTCCGCGCATGAATTCGGCCATGCATGGGTGGCGTATCGGTGCGGAGATCCCACGGCGAAGCAGATGGGCCGGCTCACCCTGAATCCTTTGAAGCATTTGGATCCCATTGGCGCGCTGATGATGCTGTTTTTGGGGTTTGGCTGGGCAAAGCCTGTGCCGGTGAACCCTGGAAATTTCCGCCATCCCCGGCGGGATGATTTGAAGGTGTCGCTGGCAGGCGTCGCCATGAACGCGATCTTGTTTTTGACGGGCTGTCTTGGCATGTACGCTTGGCTTGCGGGCTTTTTTGGCTCTTTGGAAAGCGTGCCCATGGCGCGCCTGCGGGACGGCGTCGCGGCGATTACCACCTATACGGATGGAAGCGTTTGCCTGTTTGACGGCGAATATCTTTATACAATCCGGGATCTGATGCGAAACGCGCCCTATCTTGGCGGCGGATTTCTGGAACCTTTGCAAGGCAAGGCGGCCAGCGTTGTGTATCAGATGCTGGGATATTTTGTACAGACAAATCTGGCGCTGTTCGTGTTCAATTTGATTCCCATGCCGCCGTTGGATGGATACCACGTGGTGAACGACCTTCTGTTGAAGCAGGACTTGTTTGCCGGGCGCAAGGCCATGCAGATTTGCACGGCAATTATGTTTGCGCTGATGCTCACGGGCGTGCTTTCCAAGGGCATGGGCATCGCCATCGATTGGGTGTTTTCCCGCGTGGGCGATGTGGCCAACGCGGCCTTTGCCGCGCTGGGATTGGTCTAGGAGGAAGGGCATGGCCTATATCGTATCGTTGAAACAGTTTGACGGCCCGCTGGATTTGCTGCTGTCTCTGATTGGCGACGCGAAGATTGACATCAAGGATATTTTCGTTTCGCAGATTACCGAGCAATATCTTGCCACCATGGCTCTGGTGGAGGAATTGGACATGGATGCCGCCAGCGAGTTTCTGCAAATGGCGGCCACGTTGGTGGAAATAAAATCCAGATCCATGCTGCCCAAGCCGCCGAAGCCGGAAGTAGAAGGGGAATTGACGCCGGAAGAAAAGCTGATTCTGCAATTGGAGGAATATCGCCGCTTCAAGGAAGTTTCGCAACGCATGCACGTGTTGGAGGAAGAAGCGCGGCTGTATATCACCAAATTGCCGGAGGAGTATCCTTTGCCTCCGCCCAATATAGAAATTACCGGACTTACGCTGGATCGCCTGACGAAAGCCTTTCTGCGGGTGCTGCAGCGCGAAAGAAGCACGGCGGCGGAAGAATTCCGCGCAAGCCGGGAAGTGCGCCGGGATTCGTTTACGGTGGCGGGATGCATGTCCCGGATTGCCGGAAGATTGCGCAAGGGCAGGTTCCGCTTTGGCGATTTGTTTGCCCCGGATTATTCCCGGGAGGAAATTATTACCACCTTTATGGCGCTTTTGGAAATGGTAAAGCTGGGACGCGTGCGCGTATCCCAGGAAGGCGCATACGAGGACATTTGGCTGGACGCCGCATAACGGGAACAAAATATCGGGTGAAATCGTCCAATCGACTGATGAAACGGAAAGGAGGAGATTGTATGTTTCGTCGCATCAATGTTTTCGGCGGAAACGGACAGTGGCCGCGCAGGCTTTTGTGCGCAGGGCTGGCTGTAGCAATGCTGATGGTGTGTCTGACTGCCGGGGCGGAAGAATATGTCAGTTCGCGCACGCCGCTGCGCAACGTTTCCAGCGGGAAATTGAACAATATTACCCTGGCGGTAGAGGCCGTGAACGGTTTCTGGCTGCCCTATGGCGAACAGTTCTCCTTCAACGAAGCGGTTGGTCCCCGCACGGAGGAGGCCGGATATCGTGAGGCCCGCAACGGTCGCGGCGCGATGGTTCTGGGCGGCGGCGTTGCCCAGGTGGCAACCACGCTGTATCTGGCGTTGGAGAAGATCGGCGGAATTACCTATGACGCGCTGTCCACCTATGGGGACAAGTTTACCGATACGTATGTGGAAAATGGCGAACAGGCGGTGATTACGGATTACAACGCCGGCACGGATTTTGCGTTCACCAATTACGCGGATGACATGTACATCGAGATGTGGGTAACGGACGGATACGTGTATTGTTCCATCTGCCTGGGAAAGAGCGCGTCGAACACGGCGGCTTGGACGTGGAATTCCACCGCTGTGCCCAGCACCAAACTCATTTCCACCGCCAGCATTGCCCTGGATTCCCGGGAAGAGATTCGCAACAACGTGCAATTGGCCTGCGATAGCATTACGGATACGCTTTTGTATTCCTATTATGAATTTTCGTTCAACGATGTGGTAGGGCCGCGCACGGAGGAATGCGGATATCAAAAGGCGGTGAACGGTCGCGGCGTAAACGTGGTGGGCGGCGGCGTTGCCCAGGTGGCCAGCGTGGTATGGCTGGCGGTAAAGGATTTGGATTGCGTGGAAATCCTGGAAAAGGGCACTTATGGGGAGCGATACAATCAGGCGTATGTGGACGATGCGGAGGATGCCGTTGTTACGGATTACAACGCGGGA
>JAQXRL010000269.1 GCA_029218505.1 Eubacteriales bacterium
GAACGTGGATTGCAAACATCCGGAAAAGGTTGTTGAAATCTATAACTATTATTATCAAAAGGATTGTGCCGTCAGCCCGGATTATGACATCCGCTATCACGGCCATTTGGACGACGACCCAAACAGCGAAATCACGGAATACTATCGCTGGTCGCCCGTGATGTCCTTCTATCCCATGCAGAACATGTACATTCACATGGGCGTGGAGAAGCACTATGAGGAAAATGACGATTCCGAAATGGGCAATGGCTGGATTTCCTCCTCGGTGGAAATCATTGACAAGTATTATGCCGGGGATTTGAGCGGTTATGCGCAAACCATCTGGTGCGGACCGGGCGATTTCAGTGGAGAGGGCCGCATTCACTGGTACGACCAGAACGACATGTTCCTGATCAACGCGTACATTGGCGCGAACACCGATTCCATGACGCTGTACAAGGCTACGCTGGATCAGCTGCGCCTGGAGACGTTTACCAGCATCATTACGGGCGATTCTTCGATTGATGCTTTTGACAGTTATGTGGAACAGTGGAAGGCCCTGGGCGGCGACGCCATTACGCAAGAGCTTAACGTTCAATAAGCGTTTTTGCGAAATCATCCATTTCCGGGGAGAAGGCGCGCGCCTTCTCCCCGGGTCGTAAAGACGAAAATGAAAGGGGCAGAGGCCTGTGTCTGTTTCGGTGTCTTACAAACCCAAGCATGCCAGCTTTCGCAGACAGCTTCCGTTGCATCTGATGCTGCTGCCCTGTGTGGCAATTGTGCTGATATATCATTATTATCCCATGGTGGGTTTGAGCATCGCTTTCCAAAATTACAATCCGCGAATGGGGTTTTTCGGTTCCAAATGGGTTGGACTGGCGAATTTTCGTTATTTGATGATGCTGCCGAATTTTGCCTCGGTGCTGTTCAACACGGTATATATTTCCCTGATGAAAATGGCGGCCGGACTGATCGTGCCCATCGTATATGCCATTTTGCTGGATCAGATTCGCATTTCCTGGTTGAAACGGTCTATTCAAACGGTGATTTACATTCCGTATTTCCTTTCCTGGGTGATTTTGAGCGGGATCTTGATTGATTTGCTCTCTCCTTCAACGGGTCTGGTGGGCGACTTGTTTCGCTCGCTGGGCGCGGAACCTCCCTTCCTGTTGGCGGACGCGGCGGCGTTTCCGTATTTGCTGGTGGTGACAGATGTGTGGAAGGGCGCCGGATACGGCACCATTATTTACCTTGCCGCCATTACGGCCATTGATCCTTCCCTGTATGAAGCGGCCATCATGGACGGCGCGAATCGCTTTAAGCAGGTGATACACATTACCCTTCCGGGCATGGCACCCATCATTGTGCTGATGGCGACGCTGTCCTTGGGAAATATTCTCAACGCGGGCTTTGAACAGGTACTAAATCTTTACAGTCCTGTGGTATACTCCACAGGCGATATTATCGATACGTTTGTATACCGCGTGGGTCTGCAAAACAACCAGTTTGGCGTGGCCACTGCGGCGGGCTTGTTCAAAAGCGTGGTCTCCTTTGTCTTTATTGCCGTTGGTTATCTGCTGGCATACCGCTTTGCGGATTACACGGTGTTTTAGGAGGGCACGGCATGAAACAGCAAAAAAGCAAGATTCGTACCACTTCCCGTCTGGCGGATGGCGTCATCATCGCCATCATGGTGATCGCGGGATTGTTATGTCTGCTTCCCATTTTGAACGTGTTGGCGCTTTCTTTCAGCAGCAGCACCGCGGCGGCGGCAGGCAGGGTAAAATTCTGGCCGGTGGAATTTTCCCTGTATTCGTACAAGTATGCGCTGACCAAACCGCAATTCATCGCGTCGTTTTTTATTTCGGTGAAGCGCGTGCTGCTGGGGCTGGGAATCAACATGACTTGCACGGTGCTGGCGGCGTATCCGCTGTCCAAGACCAAGATGCAGCTGACGGGACGCATGGCGTATGCATGGTTCTTTTTCTTCACGATGATTTTTTCCGGAGGATTGATTCCATGGTATACCGTCGTTCGCCAGACGGGATTGATGGATACGCTGTGGGGCGTGATCATTCCCGGCGCGGTGCCGGTATACAACGTGATTATCCTGCTGAACTTTTTCCGGCAGTTGCCGCATGAGCTTTCCGAGGCTGCGTATGTGGACGGCGCGGGCGAAATGCGCATTCTTACGCAACTGTATCTGCCGCTGTCGCTGCCTTCTTTGGCGACGCTGACGTTGTTTGTGGCGGTGGGACATTGGAACAGCTGGTTTGACGGACTGATTCTGATGAAATCGCCGGAAAATTATCCGCTGCAGACGTATCTGCGCAATTTGCTGGTGGTGAAAAACATGAGCACCATGGCGAACATGTCCCAAGCGGAGCTCAAAGAGCTTTCGCAGATTTCAGACCGCACTCTGCGTGCCGCGCAGATCTTTATTGCGAGCCTGCCCATTTTGGCGGCGTATCCCTTTGTGCAAAAGTATTTCATGAAGGGCCTGGTGATGGGCAGCGTAAAGGGTTAAAAACGGACGCAAGTCGTCCGATGAAAAACAGGAGGTTTTCTCATGGGGAAATATGACGTTGCGGCATACATCTGGCCCGCGTATACGGGGGATGAAAAGCGTACGCGCATCTTCTGGCCGGAAGGCATGGGAGAATGGCAATCCGTGCGTTCTGCCGAAAAGAAGTTCGAAGGACATACCTGGCCGCGCAAGCCGCTGTGGGGATATGTGAACGAAGCGGATCCATACGTGATGGAGATGGAGATCGAGGCCGCTGTAGACCACGGCGTCAATGTGTTTATCTATGACTGGTATTGGTACGATCGCAGGCCGTTTCTGGAAAACTGCCTGAACGACGGATTTCTGAAGGCCAAAAACAAGGATAAAATGAAATTTTATCTCATGTGGGCGAACCATGACGCGGTTTCGTTGTGGGATAAGCGAACGTCCAGCGATCTGGGCACGGTGGTGTGGGACGGCGGCGTGGAACGCCAGGAGTTCGAGCGCGCCATGCTCCGGGTCATAGACCGGTATTTCACGCAACCCAACTACTATACCATAGACGGAAAGCCCGTATTCATGATCTACGACGTGCCCAAGCTGGTCAAGGGGCTGGGAGGGATTGAAAAAACGCGGGAGGCCATTGAATGGTTCCGGGAGGCGTGCGTGAAGGCCGGATTGCCGGGATTGCATTTGCAATTCACCATGTGGAGCGACGGCGCCACCAACGTCAGCGGCGTCGACGGTGAAAAATCCGTTTCCGCCCGGGAATTTGGCAGCGTTGGCTTCGACAGCTGTTCTCATTATCAATATGTGCATTTTACCAATATCGACCGGAATTACGAGGATGTGCTGCCGGACGTGGCGGAGGAATGGAAGCGGTTGGAGCGGAATTTCGATTTCCCGTATTTCCCCCATGTCAGCGTCGGCTGGGACAACAATCCGCGCTTTCTGGGATTCCGCCCGGGAATCCTGCGCAATTGCACGCCGGAGAACATCGAACGCGCCCTGCGCATGGCGAAGGAATATGTGGACCGCCATCCGCAGCAGGCTCCGCTGATTACCGTCAACAGCTGGAACGAATGGACGGAGAGCAGCTATCTGGAACCGGACGATCTGTATGGCTATGGGTATCTGGAGGCCATTCGCCGGGTGTTTGTGGAAGAAAAGTGAGATGAAAATCTTCAATATCCAGCGGTATTGCGTCAACGACGGGCCTGGAATCCGCACGACGGTGTTTTTGAAGGGCTGTCCGTTGAACTGCGCGTGGTGCCACAATCCGGAATCCAAGCGGCTTCAGGACGAAATTGCCTATGATCCCGCAAAATGCCTGGGGTGCGGGCGCTGCGCGGAGGCGTGTGACTGCGGCTGCCACGCAATGCAAAACGGGCGGCACGCGTTTTTCCGCAAGGGATGTCTGGCGTGCGGGCGCTGCGCGGAAGTCTGTCCCGGCGAAGCGCTGACGCGGTTTGGCCAGGAACGGGATGCGGAAAGCATCTTGAAAGACGTTCTCCGGGACGAGGCGTTTTACCGGCACTCCGGCGGCGGATTGACCCTTTCCGGCGGCGAACCGTTCTTTCAGCCGGAGGCCGCGCTGCAGCTTTTGCGCAAGGCAAAGGAAGCCGGGCTGCATACCTGCGTGGAGACGTGCGGATATGCGTCGTGGGAAATTCTGCGGCAAGCGCTGCCGCTGGTGGACATCTTTCTGTACGATGTGAAAGCGACGGACGACGATGTGCATCGCAAGTATACCGGCGTGTCCAATGCGCGCATTTGGGAAAACCTGCGCCGGCTGGATGGGGAAGGGGGCGTTACGCGCCTTCGCTGTCCCATCATTCCTGGCGTGAACGATACGCCTGAGCATTTTGCCGGAGTTGCGCGCCTGGCAAACGGGCTTTCCCATGTAGAAATGATTGAAGTAGAGCCGTATCATCCCCTGGGCCAGCACAAGCTGGCCACCCTCGGGCGCGAACCTTCCATGGCGGATACGCCGTTTCCCGGAAAGGAAGAGGCGGAACAGTACGTGCGGGAAATCGCCGCGCAAACCAACATTTTTGTAAGACAAGCCTGATATGTTGCATTTTTATCCCGGACGCCGGTTTCGTCAAGAGGCGTTCCGCGTCCGGGGTGTGTTTTCTGCACCCATCTAGAAGAATGGAGCGTGAAAGTATGCGAGAATACCCGGTTTCAGACCGCGTGCGATTGTTTCGGGAACGCGCGCGGAACAGCGTCACGGAACACAAGATTATTTATTGGCAGTATGGATGGGATTACCGCCAACTCCTGCTGTTTTACGAAGGATGGTTGCGCAACGCGGACGCGGAGAGCACGCTGTTGCGCAGATGCCGGGCGGAAGTGTACATGCTGGACAATTTGCCCGTGTGCATTGATCCCGCGGATGAGTTTCTGGGCATGCCGGACATTCCCGGCTTAAATGCCGAAGAATGGGCGCGGTTTGAAGAATTGCGCCGGTGGTATCAAGATTTGGTGCATCCTGTGGTGGGACGGCTGGACCACATGTCGCCCAATTACGACAAGCTGCTTGCGGTTGGCGTGGATGGACTGCTTCAGGAAATTGCCGACCGCAGAAGCGCCCTTCCGGAAGTGCAGGTGGAGAAATGGGTGGAAAAGAACGAATATTATGACATGTGCGAAGCGCAGTTGAACGCGGTGAAACGCCTGGCGTCCCGATATGTGGCGAAAGCCCGGGCAATGGGCATGGAGGACGCGGCGGCGCGGTTGGAACGCGTGCCGGCAGGCAAGGCGAAAAGCTTCCATGACGCCTTGCAAAGCATTCATTTTTACAGCTTCCTTTTGCGGGGATTGTACAGCTTCGGGCATCCGGACCGCACGTTGATCCGCTATTACCGCGAGGATGTGGCGGCGGGCGTCCTGACGGAGGAACGGGCGCTGGAGCTGCTGGATCAATTCAATTTGCTCTATACATTTTATACGCGTCCGGCGGCCTCCATCAGCTATATGATTGGCGGGCGCTGGCCGGACGGCAGCGTGGTAGAAAATGAACTGACGTGGCTTCTGCTGCAAAGCATTCGCCATACCAACATGCCGTATCCGGGAGTGGGGCTGGCGGTATGCGAAAACACCGGGAAGGATCTTTTGCGCTATGCCATGGAAAATTGCGCTCTTGGATATACGCATCCGGCGTTTTTTAACGATGAACTGATCGTGCAGGGACTGATGCAGACGGGCAAGCCCTTTGTCCATGCTTGCGAGTATGTGCATTCCTCCTGCGTGGAAATCACCGTCAGCGGGCGTTCCGGCACCTGGGTGACCAGCCCGTATCACAACTGCGCGGAAATTCTGCTGTGTATTTTGGAAGAAAAACAGGATTTTGCGGATCTGGAAGCGCTTTTGCAGGCTTATCTAAGGGAGATTGCGCAGCGCGTGCAGGCCGGTTTGCGGCGGGAAAACCGTTGGCAGCTGGAACGGCGGCGCAATGGCGGAGAGTCCATCCTGGTGTCCTGCCTCATGGAGGATTGTCTGGCCAGAGGAAAAAGCATCGACCAGGGCGGCGCGCTGTACAACGACATTATGCCGGATTTCGTAGGCGTGACCACGGCCATTGATTCTCTGGCAGCCATCCAAACGCTGGTGTTCCAGGAGAAAACCTATACGCTGGCGGAATTTATGCGCATTGTGCGGGGCAATTTTCAGAATCAGGAGCCCCTTCGGCAGTATATTGTGCATCGTTGCCCGCATTTTGGCAACGACGATGCCCTGACAAACGATTTGGCGCGGCGTGTTTATGAAGGCATTGCGGAGGCATGTCGCGGATTGCGGACTTTCCATGGCGGGCAAGTGATGCCGGGAGCATTTTCCTTCCTGATGCATGAGGAATTTGGACGGGATATGCCGGCGACGCCCGACGGACGCAAGGCCGGAGAAGCCTTGAACGCGGGCGCAGACCCGGTATCCGGGCGGGATACAAACGGACCGACGGCGACGGTTTTGTCCATGACGTCCTGGAACGCGCTGGGCTTTCTGGGGGGCGTCGCCAACAATCTGCGCCTGGACATGAACAAGATTACGCCGGAACGCCTGGAAAACCTGTGCGCGCTTTTGCGCACATATTTGGAACGCGGCGGCGTAGAGGTGCAGATCAACGCGGTGAGCGCGGACGTCCTGCAGGACGCCATGGAGCATCCGGAAGCGCACAGGGATTTGATTGTGCGCATTGGCGGATACAGCGATTTCTTCGTGACCCAGAATCGGGCAATGCAACGGGAAATTTTGCGCAGAACCCAGCATGGATTGTGATTTGGGAGGAAACGAGAATGCTGCTGACGGGAAAAAAAGCGCTCATTACGGGAGGAAACCGCGGGATCGGCTTCGCGATTGCAAAGAAGTTTCTGGCGCTGGGCGCGAAGGTGGTCCTTGCGGGAAGAGACGTCTGCGCATTGAAGGACGCTGCAGAACGCCTGGGTGACGGCGCGCAATTTGTATGCATGGATATGCGGCAGGTGGCGTCCTTTCCCGAAAAAATTGCCGACGCGGCGAAGCTGTTGGGCGGGCTGGATGTTGTGATCAACAACGCGGGCGTCGTGCCCGCTTCCGACCGTCAGGGGATCTTTTGCCTGACGGAGGAGGATTGGGATCTGGCGATGGACACAAACCTGAAGGGCGTATTTTTCCTCTGCCGGGATGCCGCGAAGTATATGCTGGACAACGGCATTCGCGGACGCATGGTGAACATCTGCTCCAATACGGCGTTTTCGCCCACCACCATGGCCTATGGCGCGTCCAAGTGGGGCGTGCGGGGCCTCACCATGGGCCTGGGCAGGCTCCTGGCCCGGCAAGGGATTTTGCTCAACGGAATCGCTCCGGGGCCGACCAGCACGCGGATGATGTTTGCCGAGGACGGCGAGACGTTTCTGCGGAAGGATATTCCCATCGGCCGATATAGCTATCCCGAGGAGATAGCCTCCCTGGCCGCATTTTTGGCCAGCGACGAGGTGAGCAATCTTGCGGGCGAAGTGATTGTGGCAGACGGCGGAGAATAAAAACGCGAATCGCAAGTTGCGGCAAGGCCTTTTCCGAAATGGACGGCAGAATCCATTGCGAAGGAAGCCGGGCGTTCCCGGCGGGCGCGAAATTCTCTTGCTTTCCATCAAAAAACGCAGCCCTTTGGCGCGCTGAACTTCCCGGGTCGTTTCACGGCCCGGGAAGTTCAGCGTTGTTGTCAAAAACAAGGTTCTAACGGGCCGAACGGCGCGACGTGCGAAGATTGGCGAAAACCGCCCCGGCAGCGGCGCCCGCGGCTCCCCCCAGAAGAATTTCCCCCATCATGGAAACGGCGTTGAATTCCGCGCCCCCCAGCTTCAAATATAGAAAATATCCCAGCAGCATATACGCAGAAGCAACCACGAATCCCAGATGAAATCCCTTTTCGCCGCCAATGCCTACCGCAAACCGCACGCCGAGCACGATGCTGACGAGCTTGATGATCTGGTTTGCAACGGCGATTGCCTGATCGCTCATGCCCAAATAGACGACAGCCACGCCTACCAGTACCATCATCCCTAGTGTTGCCAGCGCCGCGATTAGGATGCCGCGCACAATTGCCGCGATGACCGCGCTTCTCGCCCTTGCCATGCAACCGCCTCCTCTGTCTTTGCTGGAACACTTTATGTGCCGCGGGCGAAAAACATGCCGTTAAATTCCTATGAATCTACTCGGAATTCTTGACGGGAAGATGGAAACGTGCTACAATGCAATCGAAGGGAAAACCAAGTATATTACTCGGAATTGGAGGCGAGCGAATGAAGCTGTCCACGAAGGGACGATATGGCATACATGCCATGTACGACCTGGCAGTATGCGCGCGGGACGGACAGGACGCGCCGGTAAGCCTGAAGGCGATTGCGGAGCGGCAGGGAATCCCGGAGGCATATCTGGAACAGCTGTTTGCAAGGCTGAAAAAAGCGAAGCTGGTGAAGAGCACCAGAGGCGCCCAGGGGGGATACAAGCTGGCACGTCAGCCGGGAGAAATTTCGGTGGGAGAGGTGCTCAGGGCGCTGGAGGGAGGACTTAGCGTGGTAGATTGCCTGGATGAGGCGGAATTGTGCGGAAAATCCTGCGCGTGCCCATCCAGAATTGTGTGGAAGCGGCTCACCGACGGCATCAACAAAATCGTAGATGGGATTACGCTTTCCGATATGATTGATGAATATGAGCGCCAGGGAGCGCGGGAGGAAGAGACGGAATGAACAGGATTTATATGGACAACGCGGCCACGACCCGCGTAACGGAACCGGTGATGGAGGCAATGGCGCCGTATTTCTGCGAAATTTACGGAAATCCTTCGTCGGTGCATTCTTACGGCCGGGAATCCCGCAAGGCAATTGAGACGGCGCGCCGGCAAGTGGCGCAGGCGTTGGGCGCGCAGGCGGGCGAGATTTATTTCACGGGCTGCGGCACGGAATCGGATAACTGGGCAATTCGCGGCGCAGCGTATGCCCGCAAGAGCAAGGGACGCCACATTATCACCAGCCAGATTGAGCATCATGCGGTGCTGCATACCTGCGCGCAGTTGGAAAAAGAAGGCTTTGAGGTGACGTATTTGCCGGTGGACGAATACGGCATCGTGCATCCGGACAGCCTGGAAAAGGCCATGCGGGACGACACCGTTCTGGTAACCATCATGGCGGCCAACAATGAAATCGGAACCATACAGCCCATTGAAGAACTGGCGAAAATTGCGCACAGCCATGGCTGTCTGTTTCATACGGATGCGGTGCAGGCGATCGGCAGCATTCCATTTGACGTAAACGCCATGGGCATCGATATGCTGTCCCTGTCGGGCCATAAATTTCATTCGCCCAAAGGGATCGGCGCGCTATACGTAAAAAATGGCGTGAAGATCGAACGGCTGATGCAGGGCGGGGCACAGGAGCGCACCCAGCGTCCCGGCACGGAAAACTTGGCGTCTATTGTGGGATTGGGCAAGGCGATTGAGCTGGCCACCCAGGATATTCCGTCCCATAACGCCGCGCTTTGCGCCCTTCGGGACCGCCTGATCGATCGGATTTTGACGGAAATCCCCGAAACGCGGCTGAACGGTCATCGCAGCCAGCGGCTTCCCGGCAACGTGAATATTTCCTTCCGATACATCGAAGGCGAATCCCTGTTGCTGTCGCTGGACATCAAGGGCATTGCGGCGTCCTCCGGAAGCGCTTGCACATCGGGGTCTTTGGATCCTTCCCATGTGTTGCTGGCCATCGGGTTGCCCCATGAAATCGCGCACGGTTCTCTCCGGCTGTCTCTCAGCGAAGAAAACACCCTGGAAGAAGCGGATTTTGTGGTGGAATCCTTAAAACAAATTGTGGACAGGCTTCGCGCTATGTCCCCGCTCTACAACGCGAAATAAATAAAGGAGATGCGCATATGTATACCGAACAGGTAATGGATCATTTCATGAATCCCAGAAATGTGGGCGAAATCGAAAACGCAGACGGAATCGGCAAAGTTGGCAATGCCAAATGCGGAGACATCATGCAGATCTCCATCAAGGTGGAAAATGATGTAATCACCGATGTAAAATTCAAGACCTTTGGCTGCGGCGCGGCGATTGCAACGTCTTCTGCGGCCACGGAAATGGTGTTGGGAAAGACCATTGACGAAGCGTTGAAAATTACCAACAAGATGGTGGTGGACAAGCTGGGCGGACTGCCGCCTGTGAAGCTGCATTGTTCCGTATTGGCGGAAGAGGCGCTGCATGCTGCGATTCAGGATTACCGCAACAAGCAAAATGGCGTGCAAAGCGCCGAAGAAACGGTGCCCATGGTGTAAAATTGGTTGAATCGCTCCGGCGCGTTCAACGCATAATAGGATAAGACGATCGATTTGGAGCGCATGGCCCAATGGGCGTGCGCTCCGATCAAAAATTGCAAAAACAACCGGAATTTCATGAAGCGGAGGCAAAATGATTCGAGGAAACATTGAAGGCATTCGGGAAAGCCTGGTTGCGGAACTGGAAAAGCTGGAAGACATGCAATTTGCCCGGGATCAATATCTGCCGGATCGGTTGTTGAGCCTGCTGGTGCGCTTTACGGAGCAAATCAATCGTGAGTTGCTGGTATATCTGGACCGGACGGGGCAGGTGTTGGAAATCGCCGTCGGGTCCATTTCCAGCGTGTCGCTTCCGGAACTGCATTTGCGGCGCAATTTGGACCGGCTTACCGGGTATCGCTGCATCCATACGCATCCCGGCGGAGACGCAAGACTGTCGGATGTGGATTTGCAGGCGCTGCGCCTTTTGCGGTTTGACTCCATGTGCGCCGTGGGCGTTTCGAATGGGATCGCCACGGGAATTTCCGCCGCGTTTCTGGGGGAAATGGAGTACGAAAACCTTTCTGTCGCCGTATATGGACCGGTGAAACCCGGCCGAATTCCCCAAACGCTATGGATGCGCGAAATTGAATTGGCGGAAAAACGCGTCGCGGACGCCATTGCAAAGGGCGGCATTGTGGAGAGGGCGGAAAAGGTTGTGCTGGTGTCTACAGAAAGCCAGGAATCCTTGGACGAATTGGCTTCTTTGGCAGATACCGCCGGCGCAATGGTGGTAGCGCGCGTGATGCAGAAGCGCATAAAGCCCGATTCCGCCACATACATCGGTTCCGGAAAGGCTGCGGAATTGGCGTTGCAGTGTCAGGTGCTGGAAGCGGACCTGGTCATTTTGGACGACGAATTGACAGGCGCGCAGCAGAAAAACCTGGAGGACGCGCTTGGCGTTCGGGTAATCGACCGTACAACGCTGATTTTGGACATATTTGCCCAGCGTGCGCAATCCGCGGAAGGAAAACTGCAGGTGGAACTGGCCCAAATGAAGTACATGCTGCCAAGACTTACGGGCATGGGAACGTCCCTGTCCCGCTTGGGCGGCGGTATTGGAACCCGCGGCCCCGGCGAAACCCGTTTGGAGGTGGACCGGCGCAGGATTCGCAGGCGCATTGACGACCTTACAGCGCAGCTGGCGGAAATCAAGCGGCAGCGAGACGCTCGCAGGCAACGCCGGGAAAAGCAGGAACAAACCGTCGTGGCGTTGGTGGGATATACCAATGCGGGCAAGTCCACGTTGCTAAACGCGTTGTCCGGCGCGGACGTCCTGGTGGAGGACAAGCTGTTTGCCACATTGGATCCGGTGCTGCGCCAGGTGGAGTTGCCGGAAAACCGCCGCTGTCTGCTGGTGGACACCGTAGGCTTTATTCGCAAGCTGCCCCATCAATTGGTGGATGCGTTCCGTTCTACGTTGGAGGAAGCGTTGTATGCCGATTTGATCGTGGTGGTATCGGATTTGTCCAGTCCGTTTTACCGGCAGCAGCGGGATACCGTCTTTCAGGTGCTGCGGGAATTGGGCGCGGCAGAGAAACCTGTGCTGGAAGCACTGAACAAGTGCGATGCGGTGGAAATTCCGGGCATGGTGGAGCCTGCCGATGCAATTTTGATTTCCGCCAGGACGGGCATGGGGCTGGAGAAGCTGAAGGAAGAGATTTCCCGGCGCATTGCCGCCATGCGGCACAAGACGGAATTGATCGTCCCTTATGACAAGGGCGCAGTTCTTTCCTTGGTGCATAAATATGGACAGGTAATCTCGGAAGAATACCTGGCGGAGGGGACAAAGGTGGTGTGCCTGTTGGATTCGGCTGCTTATCAGCGGGCGACGTCCATGCTGGAAAGGGATGCCGCAAAGGTGCGATAGCAAACATGAAAAGCGCCCGGGAGCATTGCTGCTTTCGGACGCTTTTTCCTTTTGCTCACCGAAAAGGCGGAAAAACCCTAGGTGAAACGGAGGTTGGGGAATCCCCTTGCGGGATTCGCGTTCAACGATTGACGGCGGGTTTTCCGGCTGGGGAAAGTTCCAGGGCAAAACAGCCGTTTTCGTTGGGAAGAATGGTATATTCCGTGGCGCCGAAACCGCCGGTGAGGAAGAAAATATCCTCCGTGAAGAAGGGGTTCTTTGTATCCACGGCAATATCCCTGCTGACGATGGGCAGAACAAAGCGCGCGCCAGCGGCCTGCGATCCGGAGATTCGCCCGGAGATTCGCACGCGCCCTTCCTCAAAGCGATATTCCAGTTCCGCGTGAAGGGGAGAGGGCAGTTGTTTTTGCGCCAGGGAAACGAGATTGGAATGAACTTCCACAATGGTTGCATCATCCTGCTGCCGGCAGACGACGGATGCAGCGGTGTCATAGCACTGGGCGTAGCGAACGCCCTCCCAAACCAGTTCTGCCCTGGGCGTCAAAGTCCGGTGACGCCGCTTTCGCAGGGAGAGCTGTTGGTTTGTGGGTTCCACAAGCGCATAGTCGATGACGGAACCGGCGATTACCGGGCCAAAGCGTCTGTGCCACAGCAGCGTAAGGGCGCCGCCGGAAGCGTGGCCTGCGCGGATGTCATAATCATAGCACGTTACGGTGGCATGCCAGTCGCCGCGGACAATTTTCCATGTGTCGATTTCAGGAAAATGGCGGGAGACGTTGCCGCAGGTCTCTGCTGGAAGGGACGCGCCGGAGGCGTATTGCTCAATGCCTGCGTCCAAAGCAGCGGCGACCGCATTTGCATGGGTGAACGTGTGATGCACACAGGGCTTTTCGCCAAAGAGGGCGTATTGCGGGCCGCCGCGCAACAGTCCGCCCTGGGAACACTGCCGCAGTAATCGCACGTTGCGCAGGGCTGCTTCGGCGAACATGGGATCGCGGTCGGCCATGATTGCGTAGGCGCTTGCGCATCCATCGGATGTGCGGCTGCCATAATACGTCCATTTGTTGTTGCGGGAGCCAAAGCTGTTATCCCACGCGCCGTCCGGCAACAGAAAGTCAAGCTGTTTGCGCAACACATCCTCCAGAATGCGCATGGCCGATTCGTCCCGGAGACAGGCGGCATATTTGACCAGAGAGGGAATGGATTCTTCTACATTATAGCCAACATCAATGGGACGGCAGCCTCGCGGCGTAACGGATTCCCGAGGTTTTCCCTCGCCGTAGAGGAAGCCGTTGGCGGTGATGCGGTCCAGGACATAAACAGCCAAGTGGCGCGCCTGGGAAATGTAATCCTTCCGCTTCAAATATGTGCCGCACAGCGCTAACGCTGCTGCGTTGGTGGCCACGTAATTGATGTTCGTAGGGAAGTGTTCGTCTATCGTGTGATAGAGCCATTCCGCCATGCCGGACAACACGTCGCGCCATTTTGCTTGCGTTTCTGCGTCCAGGGAAGCGGCGTGCTTGTCCAAGGCTTCGCAGATT
>JAQXRL010000270.1 GCA_029218505.1 Eubacteriales bacterium
TTCCGGGGAAATTCCAGCCAGCGCAGCCAGATAAATGATCGTATCCCAACCGACATTCTGCCAGACGCCGCTCCAGACATACAGGCTGGAGAAATACTTTGGCACGGTAATGACGTCCATTCTTGCCAGCCCCAGCCTTGCCCGCAGGTTGTTGAACAAACCGTTGTTATACTGGGTAAACAGAATCAACATGGAGCATACAATGACCGTGGATACAAAATGCGGCGCGTAGGAAACCATCTGCACGTATTTTTTGTACTTGGGGGAGCGTACTTCATTGATCATCAGCGCGAAAATTACCGCGCAGGGGAAGGTCGCCAACGCATATATGCTGATGCTCAATGTGTTTCTGATAATCGGCCAAAAATCACGATAATGGAAAAATTGAACAAACCATTTTAAGCCGACCCATTCGCTGCCCAGGATGCCTCTGGATGGACGATAGCTCTTAAACGCGATCAGCAATCCGTAAATCGGAACATAGTGAAAGATAAACACCGTAATCACTGCGGGCAGGATGAGCGTATACAACTGCCATCCACCGAGCATCCGTTTGAACAGTGGCTTTCGCTGAAGCTGCATCTTCAAGTTTCCTCCTCCTTTTTCAGAATCCGCATGGATTGACAGTATTTTGTCTTCGCGCCACTGGCAAGGGCGTTTAATTCGCTGCCAACGCTGAAACAGGTCATGCCAATTCCGGCGCAATACTCTATCAGCGGCAGGTTGCCCGTGATAATGCCTGACCATTTGTGGTGGCGTGCAGTAACTTCACGCACTGTGTTGATGAGCCGGCGAACTTCCGGATGGTCATATTTGCCGATGATGCCCATGTGCTGCGTCAAATCATTTGGACCGATCAGCACGCCGTCCACTCCATCGATTCCGCAAATGGCATCCAGGTTTTCAACCGCCTGCGCAGATTCAATTTGCGCAATGACAATGTTTCTTTCGTTGGCATGGCGCATGATGTCCACAAGATCCGTGCTGCAATAATTCGTGTGCGCGCGAAAGGTCGATACGCCCCGGTCCCCCTGCGGCGCGTACAAGCAACGCTTCACCAATGCTTCCGCCTCCCGGGCGTTTTCCGTGTTGCTCAGCAAAATTCCCCGCGCGCCCATGTCCATGTACTTTGTTACGCTGGATATGCTGTCTGTTGTCACGCGCACCAGCACGTCCAAGCCATGTCCTTCTGCAACGGAAACCAGATTGGACACTTGGCTCATGTCGAAACAGCCATGTTCGCAATCCACCAATAGAAAATCATAACCGCAATTGGCCAAAATCCTCACGATGTTTGGCGTGTATATTTCTGAAAGCATGATTCCGCAGACGATTTCACCTTCATGAAGGCGTTGTTTCAATTCCATGTTGCCATCCCTTCCTTTTCAAAATGCAAACACTTTTCCAAATGGCCGCAAGGCAACGCTCCATCTTCCGGGCAGATTGCAAACCGCACGTCCTCTGCAAGATGCCGCCAACGATGCGCCGCCATGGATTTGCCCTCCTGTTCGGGCTTTTCCTGCGTTTGACATCGTAAAATCCATGTGCTATAATTGCGTTGGCTGCATCCTTTTGATGAAACTTGGAGGTTTGATGGATGCTGAAAACGGAACGTCAACAGGCCATTCTCGATTATATCAAGGAAAATCATGCCGCCAGCGTGGCGGATCTCAGCAAGCGGTTTTTCATCAGCGAAACGTCGATCCGGCGCGATCTGGCTTGCTTGGAGCGCAGCGGCTTGATTCGCAAAACCTATGGCGGCGCAGTGATTCAGGCGGGTGACAACGATGTCATCGCGCTGGATGCGCGCACCCAGATTGAGCGAGAGGCCAAGGCGATCATCGCCAGGAAGGCAGCGGAATTTATCGAAAACGGCGATGTCATCTTTCTGGATTCCAGCAGCACTTCCGGCGCCCTGGCGCCCTTTCTTTGCCGTTACACCAATCTTTCCATCATCACGCACGGCCTTCGCATTGCCTGCGAATTGGCGGACAGCCCCAACCTAAAGGTCTATTCGTTGGGCGGATTGGTCATGCCCCATGCCTTCTCCACCAACGGCGCGCTAACCTGCCGCATTCTTGGCGATATTCGCGCCAACAAATGCTTTATTTCGCCCAAAGCGGTGGATCAGAACGTCTATTGTGGCAACGAAGAAGAAGCCGCCGTCCGCCGCATGATGATGAATCAGTCCAAGCACGTCTATCTGATGTGCAATTTGCAGAAGTTAAACCGTCAGGCCGCATTTCGTTTGTGCAATCTATCGGAAATAGAGACGATCATCTTCGATCAACAGCCGCCGCAGCAATGGATGGACATGCTGCAGGAACGCGGCGTATCCTGGGTCTGAGTGCGCAGTCCTTTGGACCGCGTCCTACAACGGTTCTTCCCGAATCAGCTTTCCGGGTTTGCGGGCAATTCTGCGAAGATAGGATCCATCGCTCACCAATTTCCCGGCCAAGATGTCTTCTTCCCGCAGACGGCAGATCAGAATTTCGCCGTCTATCGCACGATTTCGGTCAAAGGTAATGTAAATGGTTCCGTCCGGGGTTTCGTCGGAATCCGGGTAACTGACCTCAAACCGTTCATCCAACACAAAGCCCTTGCTCCATGTTTTCCCATCGTCCTCGGAAAGAAATGCGGTCATTTCGCTGCGATTCGGCGCGGCTTGTTCCAACGTTTTTCCGTGCTTTACCAGCAAAAGCCGTCCGGATCTCAACCGGCGAAGGTGGAACCGCGCGCTTACGCTTTGCGGCACGGCTTTCTTCGGCTCGGACCACGTTGCGCCTGCATCGTCGGAATACGTTTCCAGAAGTCCATGCGTGCGCGTGCGCCCCATCATCCAAAGCCGGCCATCGCGCAATTCCACGAACATATGCTCGTCAAAGCAGCTGTCCGGGAACACAACGCCGCCCCGTCGCGTCCAAGTTTCCCCCTCATCCTGGGAAACGTATACATTTGCCATGCGCTCTCCGTCCAATTCATGATAACAATCACGAAACGGTTCGGAAATGTGATAACGCGCCCAAAGCGATACGGGCAGCAGCCATTCGCCCTTTGCGGTAACGATGGGCTTGTTCAGCGTACAACCATGGCTCAGAAACTTCGGCTCCGTCCAGACGGGGTTTTCGGCATCAGGATCTTCGCAACAGATGTACCAGTTGCTGCTTGCACCATCAAAATGCGCCAAAGTCTGGTTAAAAAACAGCCAAAGCCGGTTTTTGGGATCTACCCAAAGCGTGCCCACAATGGTACACCGATCGCAGCCGATTCGTTCGTCGTGCGGGTCGATGACCAATTCCGGTTCGCACCAGGTTTTGCCCTGATCATCTGAATGAGACAGCAAAAAGTACGCCTTGGGATTGTCTCCTCCGCCCACCCAGCAGACGAATACGCGTCCGCCCTTCGTCGCAGCCACGGCAACGGTCATGCCATAATCCTGATCCTTCATGGCATAACGCGGCTGAGGATGATGATTGACCACTGGCAACTGAGAACCATACCGCAAAAGATCGTCATGAACCTTCGTCATTTGGAAACACGCTCCTTGTGTTTGATTATACTTATTTGCATTCTGGGTGTCAACTGTGGTGAAAAAGTTAGAAAGAATGCATTCAACTTGTCGATTTTGTGCACAAACGTGCAAAACCGTGCATGCGATTTCCTCTATTGCGCAATGTCATGTGCCTGCTCTGCAAGGCTTCCGTAGCCAGGGACGGAAATTTGCGGCGTCGCCGGGAGACTGCCGCATGCGCTCGTTTTCGCGGGACAAATCTCTTCCTTTTCCTCCAACAGGCTTGCATCACCGGCAAGCGAGCAGCGGAAGGATTCTGTTCCGGGGAACATTTTTGCGCATGAAAACGCCCCTCCTGCCCACGCGGGAGGGGCACCGCTTGGGTGGGCGGGGACGCAAGCTCCCCGCCGCGGCGGTCCTCTCCAGAT
>JAQXRL010000271.1 GCA_029218505.1 Eubacteriales bacterium
CTTCGCCACATTATCCTGTGGCTGCTAGTGGTGCTCAGCGTCATAGAAGCGCTGTTCATCTTTCACATCATTAGCCAGTCCATGAGACCGTTGCAAAACCTGAGCCAGTTGATCACCCGCGTTGGAGAAGGCGATTTTAGCCTTTCCGCACCGGTGCGCGGTCGAGACGAAATCGCGCGAATCAGCAACAGTTTCAATATTATGGTGCGTCAAATTGACCAATTGGTCAAGAGCAATCACGCCCAGCATCAATTGCGGGAACAGGCGATGCTGGAAACGCTGCGCGCTCAAATCAATCCGCATTTTCTGTTAAACACCTTAAACGACATCAAATGGCTGGCCATCATCAATGGCGATCCTGCCGTGGGAACCATGCTTTCCACGCTGGGCGGGCTGCTGGAAACCTCTCTGGGCCGCAACAGCACCTTTGTCACCTTGGACGAAGAAATTCGCTATACCGAAAAATACATCAAATTGGCCAACCTGCGCTTTAACAATTGCCTGATGATGGAATTGGACATCAGCCCGGACGCAGGCGCCTTGTACATCCCGGTTCTGATTCTTCAACCGTTGATTGAAAACGTGACCCGGCACGGACTGCGGGAGGACGCCGATACGCTGATCCGCATCCGGGCCCGTGTGGAGGGCGAAATGCTGGTCGTCCTGATGCGGGACAACGGAAACGGCATCGCGCCGGACAAGCTGTCGGAAATCCGCGCCACCATGAACGATTTTCAAAGCGTACCGCGCAAAAGCATCGGCGTAAACAACGTGCATAAGCGCATCGTTCTTACTTACGGTTCACAATACGGCCTGACCATTGACAGCATCCCAAACCAAGGCACAACCATTACCATGCGTTTTCCGGCACGACGCGAAAGGGAGGCGGATCTTTCACAATGCTGAAGGTTTTGATCGTAGACGATGAAGTATTGGTGAAAATCGGCTTGCGCAATGTAATTCCCTGGCGCGAACACGGCTTTGAAATCGTAGGCGAAGCATGCAACGGCCAGCAGGCGCTAGAAATCGCGCGCCGGGAATTTCCCGATATCGTCCTCACCGACATACGCATGCCTGTCATGGATGGCATTCAACTCATCGAAGCCCTGCGCGTCGAAATGCCCGATACAAAAATCATTATCCTTAGTGCTTACAAGGACTTCGACTACGTACAGCACGCCATGCGATTGGGCGTGAAGGAATACGTATTGAAGTTGTCCATGGAGCCGGAGGACTTCCTGTTGGTATTAAACCGGGTACGCCGGCAAATTGAAATGGAACGCAGCAATCCGGGATTTTCTCCGGCATTGCATCAGATTGAACAGCGCAGCATTTGTATGCGCGCGTCAGGGCGCTTTCCGGATTTTCCGCTTCCGGACATGCCTGCCAGAATGGTCCTGTTCCTGTTTCCCATGCAAGACAAGCTCGACGTTCCCGGCTCTCCTCCGCAAACGGCGCTGGCGCTGGAGCACATCTTTGGCAACGACGCAGGCGCGTTTTATCTGGACGACAGGCGCTATGGCCTGCTTGCGCCAGACTCGAACGCGTTTTCACCGGCCGCGTTGAACGCGCTGAAAAAACGCTTGGAATCCCGCTTTGCATTTCCCATTTCCATCGGCGTAAGCCGGCTTGTGTCCGGCGCGGACCGGTTTCCCGACGCGCTGTCGGAAGCCACGCGAGCCGCGCGCCACAGTTTCTATACCGGTTTCGGGAGCCTGTGCCGCGCAGAAAACCTTCCCGAATACCTGCCGGTTGCCAGACATTCCAAATGGCAGGCCGCAGAAAAAGCGATCATTACCCATCATCTGGACGAGGCGTGCCGGTTCATTCTGGCGCTGCTTGCTGATCCGCCGGAACGATATATCTCTCCGGACAGCGCCATCAATGTTTGCATCATGCTGATGCGCGCCATCACCATATCCATGCAGGAGGAGAGCGCCGAAGCGGACACTGCGCCGCCCAAACAATACAATACCGTGGAGGAGTTGGCTGCGCAAGTGCGCCAGGCCGCTCAACGGTTCGACCGGCACGAAGAAATGCGATAGAGTGCGGATATTCTTACGATTGTTCGCTACGTACGGGACAATTACACCAAGCCAATCCGTCTTAGCGACGTGGCGGAACTGGTATACCGCAATGAGTCCTATGTAAGCCACCTGTTTCGTCAAAAGATGAATATAAAATTCGTGGATTACGTCACGCAGGTGCGCGTAGAAAAAGCAAAAGCGCTGTTGGTTCAGGAAAACCTGCCCATCTCCACCATCGCGGAACAGGTAGGGTTTAGCGATCCCGCATATTTCTGCCGCGTATTCAAAAAGACCACCCAGCAATCTCCCCAGGCATACCGGCATGCCCGACATTAATCATCAAGGAGGAAGGTTCATGCAACAATACTATTCGGAACCGGCGCGTCAAATCCCCATTGCTTACGATGTAGACGTGCTGGTCGCCGGCTCCGGCCCGGCAGGATTCTCCGCTGCGGTCAATGCCGCGCGCAACGGGGCAGACACAATGCTGATTGAGGCCCTGGGCGATGTGGGCGGCATCGCCACTTCCGGCCTGATGAGTCACTTCACCGGCTCCGTAAACAGCCGCTTTTACGAGGAATTGCTCCATCGCATGGCCCTGAAAAATCGCGGAGAAGCGCGCGGAAAACGCACCATTACCATCGATCCGGAAAATCTGAAAACCCTGTGTCTGGAAATGCTCCAGGAAGCAGGCGTGCGGTTGTTGCTCTACACTGCCGCAACGGAAGTAATTTTGGCGGACAACAGGATCC
>JAQXRL010000272.1 GCA_029218505.1 Eubacteriales bacterium
TTTCCCAAACCCGCAAGCCAATCGACGCACAAAAAATGATGCGTCCGATGGCGCCGCTTATCAAATCATTATCACGGGGCCTCTCTGAAAGCCGAAAACCCCTGAAAACAGGGACTTTCGAGCGATTTTTCAGCCTATTCCCACTCGATGGTAGCCACGGGCTTGGGGGACAAATCGTACAATACGCGATTGCATCCCTTGACTTCTTTGAGAATCCTGTCCGTAACATGAAGCAGAACCGGCCAGGGAACCTGCTCTACGGTGGCGGTCATGGCGTCTACGGTGTTTACCGCGCGCAGGATGACGGGATATTCAAAACACCGGGCATGATTGCGGACGCCGGTGGATTTGAAGTCCGGTACCGCGGTGAAGTATTGCCATACCTTGCCCTCCAGCCCGTTTTTCCGGAATTCTTCCCGCAAAATTGCATCGGATTCTCGCACGATTTCCAGGCGATCCCGGGTAATGGCCCCCAGGCAGCGCACACCCAAACCAGGGCCTGGGAAGGGTTGGCGATATACCATGTCGTCGGGCAAACCCAATGCCTTGCCGCATGCGCGAACTTCGTCCTTGAACAGCATCTTTAACGGTTCCACAAGTTCAAATTGCAGATCCTCCGGCAGGCCGCCTACGTTGTGGTGCGCTTTGACGGATTTGGCGGTCTTTGTGCCGCTTTCAATGATGTCCGGATAAATCGTGCCCTGGGCCAACAACTCGATGCCGGAGAGCTTGCGCGCCTCCTCTTCAAAGACGCGAATGAATTCCGCGCCGATAATCTTGCGCTTGGCTTCCGGATCTGGTACGCCGGCCAGTTTGTCCAAAAAACGGTCAATCGCGTCCACATAGATGAGATTCGCGCCCATTTCCCGGCGAAATACGTTTACCACCTGCTCCGGTTCGCCTTTGCGCAACAAGCCGTGGTTCACATGCACGCAGGTAAGCTGGCTGCCCACGGCTTTCAACAGAAGCGCCGCGACCACGGAACTGTCTACGCCGCCGGACAGCGCCAACAGGACCTTGCGGGATCCGATTTGCTGCCGCAGGAGTTCCACCTGGTCCTCAATGAAGTTTTCCATGTTCCAGTTTCGCTTTGCGCCGCAGGAATCCAGAAAAGCGTTCAATACGTCCGCGTTGTCTTCGTCCCAATGGGGCAAATCCATGGGATGGTCGGGACTGGCGTGATCTACGGCAAGCACAGGCAAACCCAGCCGGAAGATGTCTGGATTTACGTCAATCGCTTTGCCGTCCACAATGCGGTTTTCACCACCGCTTAGGATGACGCCGCATACGCCTGGAAGGGCCTTTAATGCTTCGGGGGAAATATCATGGGGATGAATCTCGCTGTATACGCCCAGTGAACGGATTTCCCGGGCAATGCGGGGATTTTCGGGGCTTCCCAGGTCCAGAATGGCGATCATGCTCTGTATCATTCCAGAAAGTCTCCTTTCGCGTGTGTAGAATTTATTATAGTGTTTCAAAAACCTGCGGTCAAGCATTCTCCAGTGAACATTTTGGATGACATCCGCGCGCTGGCGTCAATCTCCCCGCAGTTTTTCCATTTCGTTTTCGGCGAATGCCGGAAAGGATTCTTCCGGCGCTGTCATGGACATGTCCTCAGCGTATTCCTGTTGGAAGAACGGATCGTCTTTCAGCCGGCGAAAGGCATCCCGGCTGATGACCGTATCGGTGCCCAGACAATCGCTGCAATGGACGCCGCATTCCGGACAGGCGCAGCCCAAACGCAGGCTTTCGGCCTGAATCATGTATGTTCCGCATTTTGGACAGCTGCATCGCATCGCATTATTCCTCCGATTGCAATTTTTCCCGAATTACGTATCGCCATGGCCGCGCCTGGTCTTCTTCAGAGGCATAACCAATGCCTACTCTGGGCAGCGCTTCCAAGGCATAGCGGGCGCCGTCATCCTCAATCCAGATGTCCGGATGGGTGCAGATACTCTCGCCATAAAATCGCTTGTCAATTCCCAGGCGGCGTGTGAGCTTTCCCGGGCCGTCAAAGGGCCGTTCACAGGCACGAATCAACACGCATTGCGGGTTTTCCTCTTCGGCGGTGACGATATTGATCAGCCAGTGCATGCCGTAACACAGGTATACGTATATGGTTCCTCCGGAACGATACAGGGCGTCCGTGCGGGGCGTGCGTCCTTTGTGCGCGTGACAGGCGGTGTCTGCTTCGCCCAAATAGATTTCCGTTTCCGCAATTCGCAGGGCGGATACGCCCTGTGCCGTTTTGCATGCCAGCAGTTTGCCCGCAAGCTCCGGAGCAACTTCCCGGGCATCCCGCCGGAAGAAATCATCGCCTAATCGCATGGTTCCGTAAGGGCATACATCAGAATTCCTGCCGCCACCGCCGCGTTCAGGGATTCCGCGCCGCCTCGCATGGGCAACCGAACCGACAGATTTGCCACGCTGCGCACTTCCGCAGAGATGCCGCGCGCTTCGTTGCCAACAATCAGGGCAAAGGCTTTTCCGGGCCTTGGCGCGGCATAGAAGTCCGTGCCGTCCAATGCCGAAGCCACGACAACATATCCTTTTTTTTGCAGGTGCGCCAACGCGTCAGGCAGGTTTTCCGTGGACAAAAATGGAACGCGAAAACCGGAACCCATGGCGGCGCGCTGCACCTTGGGAGAGAGAGGATCCGCACATCCGGGCCCCAGCACAAGCGCGGACAGGCCGGCTGCGTCCGCGGTGCGCCAGATGGTGCCCACATTGCCGGGGTCTTGCACGCCATCCAGCGCTACGATGCTGCCGGAAATCAGGGATAAATCCAGGGGCGCGGGCATGGAAAAGGCCGCGCAAACACCTTGCGGCGTTCGCGTGTCGCACACGCTTTCCAGAATGCTTCTGGCCGTCAAAAAACATCGATCTTCGGGCGCAAATTTTCGCGCAAAGGATTCGCAGGACGCTTCCGCCAACAGAGTATGGAGCGCCAATCCGCTGTTCAGCGCTTCCTGAATCATCTTTTGCCCTTCCACAAGAAAAAGCCCGGTTTCTTCCCGGGCGGTTTTGTCTTTCAGGGATCGCAGCAGCTTTGCCGAGGGATTTTTCATGCTGGTGATCTTTTCCACAAAAACAGCCTCCCATCGTTGCAATCGATTATACACGTTTTTGGGGAAAATTGCAATCCGCAGGATTTGATTTTGCCGGGAAGGGCGGAAACCGCGAAGACACAGAGGGATCGCCTGCCGGCAGGAAGGGAAAAGGCCGCCTTAAAGCAGAAAAACGGGCAGCGGCGCGCCATGATGCGCGTTTCAGGCTGTTACAAAAGGCAGGGAGAGTACGAGAGGGCTTGGGGCCATTCGAACCCCAATCGCGGCCGGCGGCGTGAGCGGCGACCACGGGCGCGGATTTTTCCCTGGAAAAATCGCTGCCTTGCAGATTTTGCGGCCGGAATCCGCAGGATTTCAGCAAAATCAGGAGAGGGTGGCAGCGGCGCGCCATTGATGCGCGTTTCCCCAGGGTGCGCGTCCAGCAGCCCTGGGGAAGTCTGGTTTTATTCGATGGGGGACAAGACGGCGTCGTGCACGCGATACACGCGCTCCGGCCTTGCTCCCGCGAGATCGCTTAGATCGGTGCAGGTCACCAGCGTCTGCACGCCGTCCAGATGCGCCACCAGTTGACGACGGCGGGATGGATCCAGTTCGCTCATGACGTCGTCCAGCATCAGCACAGGCCATTCGCCCATGGCGGCGCGCATGACCTGCATTTCCGCCAATCGCATGGACAAGGCGGCGGTGCGTTGCTGCCCTTGAGAGCCGTACGCCCGAACGTCCATATCGCCCAGCATCAGCCGGATTTCATCCCGGTGGGCTCCGACGGTGGTGCTCATGCGCTTGAGATCCATGGCGCGGCATTCCTGAAGGGCGCGCAGTCCGTCCTCCGCGTCTGGGCGGTATGCAATGGAAAATGCCGGGCTGTCCGGCGCGATATCCCGATGGATGGCCGCCGCCGATTCCGATAGGCGGCGAACGTATTCGCCGCGGTGCCGGACCAATTCATCGCCCGCATTGGCCAACTGCTCGTCCCACACGTCTAACGTATCCATCATTCGAGGATGGATGGCAATGGCGCGCAGGACCTCGTTGCGCTGTTTCAGCGCCCGGGCATATCGCTGCAGCGCGTAATAATACGCGGGCTTTAACTGCGAAAGCGCCATATCAATGAATCTTCGGCGCTCGGCGGGTCCATCCTTGACCGTTCGCAAATCCTCCGGGGAAAACAATACGCCCGTGACATGCCCCATCAATTCTCCGGAACGGGATGTTTCCTGCCCGGCAATCTTGATTTTGCGCCGGCTTGCGCAGGAAAGCAGGATTTCCACGTCGTGCCGGCCATCCCGCTTTTGGGACACAATCTGCACAAAAGCCGCATCGGCGCCTTTGCGAATCAGTTCCTTATCCTGGCGCGTTCGATGGCTGCGGCCTGTGCAGCACAGATAGACGGCTTCCAAGACGTTGGTTTTTCCCTGAGCGTTGTCTCCGCACAACACCGTCACGCCGCCCTCGAGCGGCAGCTCCAGGGCTTCATAATTGCGAAAATCCTTTAGCGTGATTTGCGAGATGTTCACGGACGACCTCCATGGGCGCTGCGGGGTTACGCCTTCTTGCGGCTTTCGATCTTTTTGCGGGTTTCTGTGTCCAGGATGCGCTTGCGCATGCGAATGGATTTGGGCGTGATTTCGATCAGTTCGTCGTCGTCGATGAACTCCATGGCCTCCTCCAAGGTGGGCACGCGCACGCCGGTGAGCTTGAGGGCTTCTTCGGCGGCGGCGGAATTCCGGCTGTTTGTCATATGCTTCTTGCGGCATACGTTGACGTCAATGTCGCCGGGCCGGGAGTTGCGGCCCACGATCATGCCCATATAGACCTTGACGCCCGCTTCGGTAAACAATTCGCCCCGATCCTGGATGTTGAACAGAGCGTATGCCGTGGTTTCGCCGGCCTCGGAGGCCACCAGAGAACCGCTGATGCGCGTGGGAATTTCGCCTTTATAGGGTTCGTAATCCTCAAATACGGCGCTCATGACGCCTTCGCCGTGGGTATCGGTGAGAAATTCGCCACGGTAGCCGAACAGCCCGCGAGAGGGAATGAGGAATTCCATGCGGGGCCTGTCCTGGCCATGCATAGAGAGGAGGGTGCCGCGGCGACGGCCCAGTTTCTCAATGACGACGCCGGCATATTCGGAAGGAACATCGCACAATACGCGCTCCATGGGCTCGTATTTTTCACCGTCGATTTCCTTCAAGATCGCCTGCGGTTTGGTGACGGCAAATTCATAGCCCTGGCGGCGCATGGTTTCAATGAGGATGGACAGATGCAGTTCGCCCCGGCCGAACACCTGAAACGCATCGGTGGTGGAAGTGTCCTTCACTTTCAGGGATACGTCCGTCAGGGATTCCTTCATCAGGCGCGCCCGCAGATGCCGGGAGGTGACATAGGTGCCTTCCGTGCCGGCAAAGGGACTGTCATTGACGCAGAACGTCATGGACACGGTAGGCTCGTCGATTTTTACAAAGGGCAGAGGCTCCGCCATGGCAACATTGCAGATGGTGTCCCCAATAAACAGCTCCTCGAAGCCGGAAACAGCCACGATATCGCCCACTTGGGCGCGTTCGCAATTGACGCGCTTGAGCCCGTCAAACTCGTACAGACCGCCCAATCGAGTGGGCGCGGAGACAAAACTGGAGCCATAAGCGCAGCGAATGGCCATTTGTCCCGCCTGGATGGAACCGCGTTCGATGCGGCCCACGCCGATGCGGCCCACATAGTCGTTGTAGTCAATGGTGGAGATCAGCAGCTGCAGCGGAGCGTCCGGATCGCCCTGGGGAGCCGGAATGTGCTGGATGATGGTGTCAAACAGCGGCCGCAGATCCGTGCCGGGCTCTTGCCAATCCAGCGTGGCGGTACCCGTGCGGCCGGAGGCAAACAGAATGGGGCTTTCCAACTGTTCGTCCGTAGCGTCCAGTTCCAACAGAAGTTCCAGCGTTTCGTCCACAACCTCGGCGCAGCGCGCGTCCGGCCGGTCTATTTTGTTCACCACGATGATGACCTTCAGGTTCAGCTCCAGCGCTTTTTTCAGCACAAAGCGGGTCTGGGGCATGGGGCCTTCAAAGGAGTCCACCAGCAAAAGTACGCCGGATACCATCTTCAAAACGCGCTCCACCTCGCCGGAAAAGTCGGCGTGGCCTGGCGTATCTACAATATTGATTTTCGTGTTGCCATAATGTACGGCCGTGTTCTTGGACAAAATGGTGATGCCGCGCTCGCGTTCCAGGTCGTTGGAATCCATGACGCGTTCGGCGACCTGCTGATTGGCGCGGAATACGCCGCCCTGTTTCAGCATTTCGTCGACCAACGTCGTTTTGCCATGGTCAACGTGGGCGATAATGGCGATGTTGCGGATGTCGTCGCGTACAATGTTCATGGGAAGCATCTCCTCTGTGTTGTGTGTGCTGCCGGAAGGGACGCCAGGGAGGGCGCGCCCTCCCTGGATGTACCCCGTCAAGGGAAGGTTCCCCTGGCAATGTCCATTTGTCCGGCGGAAACGCCGAATGGAAAAAATGGAGAAGCGGGGTCTTTCGCCCGTTTTTGAAGCGCGGGCTCAAAAGAATCCCTTTCTTCGGATGGACGCCCGGAATGGCGTCCGCGAGGGCTGCCGTCGTTGCGTCATTCCGTTTCCTCTACGCGATCGGCGGTCACGGCGAGCACCAGACCTTCGTTGTTTTCGCATGCCAGGCGAATGGACCATTCGTTTTCAAACAGCAGAACGTCCCGGCCTACGCGGTCCATGCCGATGGCGGACGTGGAGGTAAGCCGAAGCTTTTCCAAGGGCTTGGGCGTGGCGGTTACCCAGCGCACGAAGCGGAAGGGCAAATTTTCCCGGGTGATGACCACGCCGTATTCGGTTTTCAGGCGATATTCCAAAACGTCCATTTGCAGGATGCCCACCACGCCGGCGATCATTTCCTCCCGGCCAATGTGCGGCCGCTTGAAGGTTTGAATTGCGCCTTCCTGGGAGAGTTGATCGATTCCCTTCAGGAATTGTTTGCGTTTCATGGAATCTTCCGGGCTGACGCGGCAAAAGAATTCCGGCGCGAACAGCGGAATGCCCGCGTATCGAACGGGGCTGCCGGTGCAAAGCGTGTCGCCCAGGCGGAAGATACCCGGATCAAACAGGCCGATGATGTCGCCCGGATAAGCGGTTTCCACGGCTTCATGTTCCTGCGCCATGAACTGTTGGGGTTGCGCCAGCTTGATCTGTCCGCCGGATGAGGAATGCCAAACGGTCATGCCTTTTTCAAACACGCCGGAGCACACTCGCATGAAGGCCAACCGGTCCCGATGCGCGGGATTCATGTTGGCTTGAATCTTAAAGATGAAGCCGGTGAACTTTTCGTTCGCAGGGTCAATGATGCCAACGTCGGCCTTTCGGGGCGTGGGCGATTTGGTATATTCCAAAAAACGCTTCAGGAACGGCTCGACGCCGAAGTTGTTGGTGGCGCTGCCGAAAAACACGGGCGTCAGTTCGCCCGCCAAAATGCGTTCGATGTCGAACGCATCGCCTGCGCCGTCCAGCAATTCCACGTCTTCCGCCAGCTTTTCGTAATAGCTTTTGCCCAGGATTTCCACGCATGCGGGGTCGTCAAAGGCAACGGTGGTTACCTGCACCTGAGATTGGCCATGGTTGCCGCCGGCATACAGTTCGATCATGCGGGTATCCCGATGATACACGCCCTTGAAATCGCCGTGAATGCCGATGGGCCAGTTGACCGGGCAGGAATGAATGCCCAGCACTTCTTCGATTTCGCTGAGCAGTTCAAATGGATCTCGACCTGCGCGATCCATTTTGTTGACAAAGGTAAAGATGGGAATGTTGCGCAGGCGGCAGACCTTAAACAGCTTGATGGTCTGTTCCTCCACGCCCTTGGCGTTGTCGATGAGCATGACTGCGCTGTCCGCCGCCACAAGCGTGCGGTATGTGTCCTCGGAAAAGTCCTGGTGTCCGGGCGTGTCCAGAATGTTGATGCGATAGCCGTTGTAATCGAACAACATTGCGGAGGACGTGACGGAAATGCCGCGCTGTTTTTCAATTTCCATCCAGTCGGATGTCGCGTGCCGCGCGGCCTTTCGCGCCTTGACGCTGCCTGCTTGACGGATGGCTCCGCCATACAGCAACAGTTTTTCGGTCAGCGTTGTTTTTCCGGCGTCGGGGTGGGAAATAATGGCAAAAGTACGCCTGCGCGCCACTTCCGCCTGGAGTTCGGGATGCTGCATGGGAATTCCTCCTGTTTTTTCGAAAAGTTTTTGGCGCCATGTTGAATTTTACACTGGAGGCCCTCCTTGCGCAGAAAATCATACCCTATATTGTATCCAATATTCATGAAACATGTCAATCCCGTCAAGCGATTGATTGCGTTAATTCCGCCGCGCAACGTGCGTTTTTGAAACCAAACTCTGCAAACGAAGATTCCAAGGCCGTTTGCGACGGCCTTGGAATCGCGCTTGTAATGCAATCAAATGGATTGAAGGTATTGATCGAACAAAAATTCGGTGTCCCTTGGTCCGGGACATGCCTCCGGATGGAACTGTACGGACCAGGCATTCAGCTTCGGATACGCAATGCCCTCGCAGGTAGCGTCGTTCACATGAACAAACAACGGTTTTCCGGTGTGAATGCTGTCGGCAACCACTTCGTAACCGTGGTTTTGGCTGGTGATATAGCAGCGGTTGTTTCGCAAATCCCGAACGGGTTGATTGGCTCCCCGATGACCGAACTTCATTTTCCGCGTGGTGCAGCCGTTGGCCAACGCCAGCAGCTGATGCCCCAGGCAAATGCCCATGATGGGAACCTTTCCCAGCAGTTTTTGAATTTCCGCAATGCAGGCGGTGTTTTCCGCGGGATCGCCCGGGCCGTTGGAGAGCATGACGCCGTCGGGGTGCAGCGCAAGAACTTCTTCGGCGGAAACGTTGTGGGGCAAGATGGTCACGCGGCAGCCCCGTCGAACCAAACTGCGGGCAATATTTCGCTTTTCGCCATAATCGATCAGCGCAATTTCGTATTTCTGCGCGCCCTGCGCCGGAAGCACCTTCCGTTCTTTGGTGCTGACGCGTTCTACTGCGTTGACAATGCGATATTCCGACAGGAAGGAAAGATCGCTGGGAATTTCGTCCGCGATGGCGGCATTCATTACGCCGGCATCGCGGATGATTTCCGTAATCCTGCGCACGTCTACGCCGGAAATGCCCGGAACACCCTTGTCCTTCAGCAGCTTGTCTAAATTGTATTGCGCGCGATAATTCGATGGTTCATGGCACAAATGACGCACCACATAGCCGCTCAGCGCCGGAACGCCTTCGAAGTCTTCCTCGATTACGCCATAATTGCCAATCAGAGGAAAACACTGCACGACAATTTGGCCGCAATAGGATGGATCCGTGATGGTTTCAAGATAACCTACCGGCGCGGTGGTAAACACAAGTTCGCCTACGCATGCCTGTTCCGCACCGAAGGCCGTGCCTTCAAAGATTGTGCCATCCTGCAGAATCAGATACCGCTTTTTCATTTGCGTGTGCTCCAGTCATTTTTTTGGGAATAATTATACTACACGCACGCATATTCATTCAACGCAACCGTGTTAATTTTTGCGATACTGGAGATGATTCTTCAAGTAGCGTCGGGAAATTGTTCCAGAATGCGCTGCGCCATATCCACGATGCGGATGCCGGCATCCATGCTTTTCTTTTGCAAATAGCGGTGCGCCAAAGTTTCGGACATGCCCATGCGGTTTTGCAAGACGGATTTGGCGCGCTGGATTACGTCTTCCTCGGCGCGGGTGCGCCGTGGGCGTTGAAGGGACATTTCCTCCAATTGCTGCAGCATGCGCACCGAGGCGGCGAGGTCATAGCGGTTGATGGGCAAGGGCAAATGAAACAGATTGCGGTTTTCGCAAATTTCCAGCTGTTCCGGTTTGCCGATGACCAATATATAAGCGGCGCCATCCAAATCGTCGTACAGATTATCCGCCGTGGTATCGGGCAGCTTTGCGCCGCAAAGGACAATGCCGCCGCCCATGTACTGAATGGCGCGCACCACTTCCGCGCCGGAGCGATGGATGGAGCGCACCTGAATGGAGGCGGCTGCCAGCAGTTCGCACACGCGTCGGGAAACCGATTCGGATTCAAACGCGACGATAATTCTGTTCACGCAACGGTCGCCTCCATCTCATGATTGTGCGTATGGGGAACGCATTCCATCCATCAATACGAAATGATGTACTTGTCCAATTCCCATGCGCTGACATGGGTGCGGTATGCATCCCACTCTTTTGTTTTGCCGGCCACATACTGGGAAACAATGTGTTCGCCCAAGGTATCGCAAATCAATGCGTCTTTCTGCATGGCGGCGATGGAATCAATCAGGCTTCCGGGCAAGGAATGGATGCCCTTTGCCTCGCGCTCCGCCGGAGTCATGGCGAAGATGTTTTCCGTGATTTCAGCGGGCGGGGTCAGCTGTTTTTCAATGCCGTCCAGGCCGGCCGCCAAGCACACGGCCAAGGCCAGATAGGGGTTGCAGGAAGGATCCGGGCAGCGCAGTTCCACGCGGGTGGACTGTCCGCGGGCGGCGGGAATTCGAATCAGCGCGGAACGGTTGGAAGCGGACCATGCGGTGTAACAGGGAGCTTCATAACCGGGAACCAGGCGCTTATAGGAGTTTACCAACGGGTTCAGAATGGCGGTCATGCCGTTGATGTGGGTCAGCAGCCCTGCGATAAAGTGATAGGCGTCCTTGCTGAGCTTCTTATCGCCGGCTTCGTCAAAGAACACGTTCTTGCCGTCCTTGAACAGGGACATGTTGGTGTGCATGCCGCTTCCGTTGATGCCAAAGATCGGCTTGGGCATAAACGTTGCGTGCAGACCGTTTTTCTGCGCCAGGGACTTTACGGCAAGCTTGAAGGTCATGATGTTGTCCGCGGCAGTCAGGGCCTCGGCATATTTGAAATCAATTTCGTGCTGGCCGGCGGCCACTTCATGGTGAGAGGCCTCGATTTCAAAGCCCATTTTTTCCAGCGCCAGACAAATTTCCCGCCGGGTGCTTTCACCGTGGTCCAGAGGTCCCAGATCGAAGTAGCCGGCTTCGTCGTTGGTGGTGGTGGTGGGCTTGCCGTTTTCGTCCGTCTGGAACAGGAAAAATTCACATTCCGGTCCAACATTGAAGCTGTATCCCATGTCGGCAGCCTTTTTCAATACCCTGCGCAGTGCGCCGCGAGGATCGCCCACAAAGGGCGTGCCATCCGGATTGTAGACGTCGCAAATCAGCCGCGCAACCTTGCCGTGCTGCGGACGCCAGGGCAGGACGGTAAAGGAATCCAGATCCGGATGCAGATACTGGTCGGATTCATGGATGCGAACGAATCCCTCAATGGAGCTGCCGTCGATCATGATTTCGTTGTTCACCGCTTTTTTGATCTGGGAGGCCGTGATGGCCACGTTCTTCAGCTGGCCGAAAATGTCGGTGAACTGCATGCGGATAAACTCAATATCCTCGTCGGAAACCAGGCGAATGATGTCTTCCTTCGTGTACTTACTCATGATTATAGCCTCCTTTTCGCTGATCGAGGAAAAACAAAGGGCAAAGATGTTCGTCTCACGAACACCCTTGCCCTTGAATGGGGTTTATTATACGCGCCAAGTTACATCTTGTCAATGCATATTTTCAGGATTTTCTTGTAAAGATTCCTGTATTTCTGAATCCGGAATCGCGCACGCATCCGTCAGGCGGATCACATCCTGGAGCATTTCCTGTTTGCGGGGATATCCTGCGATATAGCGGGCTGCCAAGTCGGCCCAGAAATCCTGGGCGGTTTCCCGAAACTTTTTCACATATGCCATTTTTTCCGCGTCGGATGCGTTGCCTGCATGGCGGGCAATGAGATAACTGGCGTCGCCTACTCTGCGCAGAGCGTAGGCGGCGGCGTGGCGCGCCTGGTTTTTGCGCAGCAGAGGATTGCATTCTTCCTTTGCGCCGTCCAAAAAAGCCATGGCCGATGCGGGCGTGGAAAGGTCGGGCGCGGGGAGCATGCCCTGTTCCGCCAAAAACAGTTTGGCCAGCAGAATTTGTCCGTCCGGTTCCAGATGAACCCGGTCGGGGCGCGCGACGTTGCGCATGGTAAGCAGATAGCGCATGACAGCGTGCAGATTCATATATTCGCAGCCCTTGCGCATGGCCAGCCGCCGGTTTTGTTCCGCCATGTATTCACAGGCGGCATCAATGCCGATTTCCCGCAGATGCGTGGGATCCTGGGATTCGTTGAACACGGAGGGAGAAAGGATGGTGACGTGAACGCCTCGCCCCTGCAGCATGGAAACCAGTGCGTCCATGCCATGGGAATAGTCTGAAAGACGCTGAAGGCGCTCTTCCAGGCGAAGGTCTTCGAACGCTTCCTTTCCGTCCTGCAGCCTGTACAAATGCCGGCCCACGTCGTTGATGCCCAGCAGAATCACCGCATGGGTGGGGCGATAAAACCAGCCGTTTTCCTCCAGGGAATCGATGGCGGAGGTTGTGCAGCCGCCGGAAATTCCGCAGTTGTACATCCGGATGCCGCAATGAGGGTCATTTCGAAGATATTGGTCGTAAACATGACTTACCCACGTTCCGCCGGAGGTTAGGCTGTCGCCGATGAAAACAACACGTGCGCCTTTGGGAAAACACTTCATGCGTATCTTCACTCCTGTTTTTGTCTTTGGGTTCCATCATAGCGTGGAAAGTGCGGAATGTCTATAGAAGTTCTTTGCGGAATGCCGGAAACGGCATGGAAAGAAATTGCAAGGATGCGGTTACAGAACGATCATTTCCCGATTCAGGGCGTTCAGGGTTTCGCAGCCATCCTCCGTGACGGCAACCAAATCCTCAATGCGCACGCCGAATTTGCCGGGCAGGTAGATACCGGGCTCCACGGAAAACACCATGCCGGGTTGGGCGATGATGGGACAGACAGAACTGGCGTCGGGATGTTCGTGCACTTCCAAACCAATGCCATGTCCGGTGCGATGAATGAAATACTTGCCGTATCCCGCGTCCTCAATCACCTTGCGGGCGGCGCGGTCCACTTCGCACATGGGAACGCCGGGCCGCACCGCAGCGCGCCCTGCGGCGTTTGCAGCCTGCACAACGTCATAGACCTTCCGCTGCTCGTCGTCCGCGCGGCCGAAAAATACCGTTCGGGTCATATCCGAGCAATAGCGGCCATGCAGACAGCCCAAATCCAGAATCACGGAATCGCCTTCCGCCAGCGCGGCATTGGATGTGACGTGATGAGGCTCCGCGCAGTTTGCGCCGAAGCACACCAGGGGATCAAAACTGGCGCCTTCCGAACCAAGGCTGCCCGCCTGCGCCACGTATTCCGCCGCCAACTCCGCCTCCGTCATGCCGCCGTGGATGGCGGAAATGGTCGCGCTCATCGCCTGATCGTTCATGCGGGATGCGATTTTCATCCATTCCAGTTCCTGCGCGTCTTTGATCATGCGGGTTTCATCCACCGGCGCGGAACCCAGCACAGGCGTGATGTCCGGGCGCGCCTGCATCAGGCGGATGGTGAATTGGGAAGGCCAGGTTTTATCAATTCCCAGCGTGCCTGGCGCCATGTCCCCGGCCAGCAGCGCCACGCAGTCCTCTGCGTCGTCAAATTCCGCCAGCGGAGTGTCCAGCGTTCCGCCCAAGGCAAACAAACGGTTTGCGTACAGGCGGACGTCTCCGCTTGCGGAAATATACAGGGCCAACATGCGCTCGCCGGGATGGATCCATGCGCCGGTATAATAATACACGGACGCCGGAGCGGTTACGAGAATTTGGGAAAGGTTCCGTTTTTCCATGGCCTGAATGGTGCGGGATATTCTGTCCTTGTTCATGAAAGCTGTTCCTCCTCGAATTTTTCCAGGAGAATGCCGCCTTCCTGCAACATGATCCGGGAAAATTCGTCCGGATACCCCTGTTCGTATACCACGCGAACGATGCCCGCGTTCACAATCATCTTTGCGCAGATGACGCAAGGTTGATGGGTGCAATACAAGGTGGCGCCGTCAATGGACACGCCCAGCTTCGCCGCCTGGATAATGGCGTTTTGTTCCGCATGGATGGCGTAACACAGTTCCGCCCTGGTGCCGGACGCAACCCCCATCTTTTTGCGCATGCATTCGCCCCGTTCCATACAGGTCTTTACCCCTGCCGGCGCGCCGTTGTATCCTGTGGTGACAACGCGCTTGTTTTTTACGATGACACAGCCGATCTTGCGCTCCGGCTGATAGCAACTTGCCCACGTCGATACCAGTCTTGCCATATCCATAAACCGCTTGTCCCACTTGTCCATTTTCTTTGCTTCCCCCATTCATGCTGGTGCTTTTTGCTATTATAGCGTGTTTTTGTGCCAAAATCAAATATTTAACAGAAAAATCACTGCAAAAGGGGTTGCATTTCCCTGCGAAAATGGATAAACTATCAACTGCAAACGGTTAGCACTCGATTTTGAGGAGTGCTAACAAATTCAAAAATCAAAGGGAGGTTATCCTATGAAACTTAAGCCGCTTGGTGATCGCGTAGTGATCAAGAATATGGAAGCGGAGGAAACCACGAAGGGTGGAATTATCCTCACCAGTGCAGCCAAGGAAAAGCCCGTGATGGCGGAAATTCTGGCGGTTGGCCCCGGCGGAAAGGTGGACGGCAAGGAAGTGGACATGTACGTGAAGGTTGGCCAGAAGGTCATCTATTCGAAGTACGCCGGCACCGAAGTAAAATTGGATGGCGAGGAATACATCATTGTGCGCCAGAGCGACATTCTGGCCATTGTGGAATAAAATAGGCATGCGTCAAAGGCAGAAAGTGGGAGGAAAGAATTATGGCAAAGCAGATTAAATACGGCGAAGAAGCACGCCGCGCGCTGGAATCCGGTATCAACCAGCTGGCGGATACGGTAAAGATCACCCTGGGCCCGAAGGGCAGAAACGTTGTGTTGGACAAGAAGTTTGGCGCGCCGCTGATCACCAACGACGGCGTAACCATTGCCAAGGAAATCGAACTGGAAGATCCCTTTGAGAACATGGGCGCCCAGCTGGTGCGGGAAGTTTCCGTAAAGACCAACGACGTCGCCGGCGACGGCACCACCACGGCCACGCTGTTGGCGCAGGCGCTGATTCGTGAAGGCATGAAGAACGTTGCCGCGGGCGCAAACCCCATGGTAATCAAGAAGGGCATTGAGCAGGCGACCCAGACCGCCGTGGACAGCCTGGTGGCGATTTCCAAGCCCGTGGAGTCCAAGCAGGCGATTGCGCAGGTTGCGTCTATTTCTTCCGGCGATGCTGTCATTGGCGAACTGATTTCGGACGCCATGGAAAAAGTGGGCAAGGACGGCGTGATCACCGTTGAAGAGTCCAAGACCATGAAGACCGAACTGAGCATTGTGGAAGGCATGCAGTTTGACCGCGGCTATGCGTCTTCTTATATGTGCACCGACATGGAGAAGATGGAAGCGGTTTTGGATAATCCGCTGATTCTGATTACGGACAAGAAGATTTCCAACATTCAGGAGATCATCACGCTGCTGGAGGCAGTTGTGCAGCAGGGCAAGAAGCTGCTGATCATTGCCGAAGACGTGGAAGGCGAAGCGCTGGCAACCCTGGTGTTGAACAAGCTGCGCGGCACGTTCACCTGCGTTGCCGTGAAGGCGCCTGGTTTCGGCGATCGCCGCAAGGCCATGCTGCAGGATATCGCCATCCTGACCGGCGGCCAGGTAATTACCGAGGAGCTGGGTCTGGAACTGAAGGAAGCTACCATTGACATGCTGGGCACGGCGCGTCAGGTAAAGATCGACAAGGAAAACACCGTGATCGTAGAAGGCGCGGGCGATCCTTCCGAAATCAAGGCCCGCATTGCTTCCATCCGTGCTCAGATTGAGGAAACTTCTTCCGATTACGATCGTGAAAAATTGCAGGAGCGCCTGGCCAAGCTGGCTGGCGGCGTAGCCGTCATCAACGTTGGCGCCGCTACCGAGGTAGAAATGAAAGAGCGCAAGCTGCGCATTGAAGACGCTCTGGCCGCGACCCGCGCTGCCGTAGAGGAAGGCATTGTTCCTGGCGGCGGAAGCGCGTTGATCAACGCTTCCAAGGATGTGGCGAAGCTGATTCCTCAGACGACGGGCGACGTAAAGACGGGCGTGAACATTGTTCTGCGCGCTTTGGAAGAGCCTGTTCGCCAGATCGCCAAGAACGCCGGCGTAGAGGGCAGCATTGTGATCGAAAAGCTGCGCGCCAAGAAGTCCTACAGCTTCGGCTATGACGCTGCCAAGGATGAGTATTGCGACATGATCGAACGCGGCATCATCGATCCCACCAAGGTTGCCCGTTCTGCTCTGCAGAATGCAGCGTCCGTGGCGGCCATGGTGCTCACCACCGAATCCCTGGGTACGGACATTCCCGCACCCGAACCGGCTGCTCCGGCGGCTGCTCCCGGCGGCATGGGTGGCATGTACTAAAACGTATTCACGAGATTGCGACGGCCTGTTTTGGTCGTCGCAATTTTTGTGCGCATTGCGTGTGACGGCAGGGGGTTCATGAAAAACTGTTCATAGGGGGGAAAACAGCATGGCGGAAACGGCTTTGATCACAGGCGCTACGGGAGGATTGGGTCGGGCGATGGCGGAAGAATTGGCCAAACGCGGCGTTTGTTTGGTGCTGACAGCCCGCGACGAGGGAAAATTGCGGGAAATGGCGCAGGAGCTTGAGGCAAAGTATCGCATAGAAACCGATATATTTTCGGAAGACTTGTGCGATTTGAACGCGCCCGTGCGATTGTGGGAACGGTTGAAGGAACAGGGAGCAACCGTGGACATTCTGGTGAACAATGCAGGCTTTGGAGATTTTGGCGATTACCTGGATGCAAATTGGGAGCGGCAGGAAGAGATGATTCAGGTAAACATCCTGGCGCTCATGCGGCTTACCCGGCTCTTTGCGCCGGAGATGGCGAAGCGCCGGCATGGGAGAATTTTGAACGTATCCTCCATGGCCGGTTTTGCGCCGGGACCGCATCTGTCGGTATACTATGCCAGCAAGGCGTTTGTGCTTTCCTTTTCCCAGGCGTTGCATGAGGAAATGCGGGACATGGGCGTGTCCGTGACGGCGCTTTGTCCAGGCCCGACCAAAACCGGTTTTGAAAAGGCGGCCGGATTGCAAGGAGAATCCAAATTATTTCAGGTTTTTCCCAACGCACCGGCGTCTCGGGTGGCCGCCTGCGGCGTGAAGGCGCTGTACGCGGGCAAGGCAATTGTCATTCCGGGCGTTGCAAACAAACTGCTGGCGTTTGTTAC